>JAFGTO010000370.1 GCA_016934095.1 Candidatus Glassiibacteriota bacterium | reverse complement strand
GCCAGCGGCTGGTATGTCTGGCACGTCACCGACCTGGACACCGGCAAGACCTCCAGGGGCAAGTTCGCGGTCATCCAGTGATCGAGGTCCTTCCTGATTCCGTCTTTTCGGCGGACTCCCGGCTCAAGAGGAAAGTCCCGGGCCTGGGGCGGCGCCTGCGGTGTGCAGGCCGCGCTCGCGGCACGCGTATACGCGTGCGCCGCCCCGCGCAGAGTCCGGAACTCCGGACCCCTGATCACTGCAACAGAACCAATTCCCGATGCGTCATCCGGAGCGGTTTATTCATACTTAGATGATTGACAGCGGTTACGTGTGGTAATAAATTGCTGACTTTTATCAGCGATCGGTCTTGAAAGATCTGATTAGTGAACTAAGGTATGGGATAATCATACTGCGAGGTAAAGCATAATGGATCGAGCCAGGCCCGCCAGCCGGAAGAGACATTGCGAAACCCAGCGGGAGCAGGCGGCTTTGGACAGCCTGGTCAGTCGCGCGGAACAGGCACTGAGGGAGGGGAAAGCGGTAGCGGAGGTTCTCAGCGGCGCCGAGCTGGAGTCTTTGAGGAGCCGCTACAGTCGCTTCGACGACGAGCGGGATGAAGAGGGTTACCTGGTCGGCAGCCGGCTGCTGGTGGCCAAAGTCGCCACTCCCAGGCCTTACCTGCACCTGATCGGCAATAACCACTCGAGGGAGCATGGAGTTTACAGCTCTTTCTGGGACCAGAGCGGCGCCGGTTTTTCGTGTCTCGACACGGTGCTGGCCGGGCCGGTTACCTCGCACAAGGATACCTCTTACGTTCCGACCGTGCCCCGCTCCACAGACCACCGTCATTTTTACCTGCGCGAGGAGCCGGGCCCTGGCGGTGATGCGGCGGACATCTGGCATGTTTTCCCCCAGCGGGGAAGAGAGGAAGAGGAGTACGATAATTTTCTCTGCGAACAGGGGCTGGGCACGGTGCGCTTGTCTGCCGGGCGCAACCGGGTGGAGGCCGGGCTGCTGGTGTATGTACCGGTGGATGACCCCTTGGAAGTCTGGCGTATTACCCTGACCAACCGGGCGGAGTACAGCCGCAGATTGAAACTTTTCCTCTGGCTGAACTGGGGGCTGGAATCCTACCCTTCCTATTATTTCGACCCGCGGGTGGTAGGCCAGGGACGCAGGTATGAAGAGCTCAACGCCCTGGTGGCCCTGAACCGGGACCAGAATAACAAGCACCCGCGCACGGGTTTCCTGATGAGCAGCGAGCCGTTCGACGGGTTCGACATGTCGGGCGAAGACTTTACCGGCGGAGGTTATGCGCGGATCTATCCCCGGGCGGTAGAGCAGGGGAGGTGCCGCGGCTCCCTGGGTGTGCAGCCTTACCAGGGCCTGATCGCGGCCATGCAGCTCAACCTCGAGCTGGGAGCCTCGCAGACCCGCACTCTCGATTTCCTTCTGGGGGTCACCGACCCGGATGAAACCAAGGGGAGGGTGCACCTCGAGGGTTTGCGGCGGGTTTATTTCAGGGAGGGCGGCGTGGAAGAAGCCCTGGCGGAGCTGAAACGCTCATGGGGCCGGATGATCGGCCGCCACCTGGTTAAAACCCCTGATGCCGAGATCGACGGTTTTTTCAACGTCTGGTCCAAGTACCAGGCCAAGAACACTGCCCGCTTGACCAGGGCCCTGGACAAGGTGGGGTATCGGGACGTGCTGCAGGACCTGATGGGGATCAACTCTTTCAATCCCGGGTATACCGCCGTGATGCTGCCCGCCACGATGCACTATCAGCTCGCCGACGGCAGGGCGATCAGGCAGTTCGCCAAGTACAAGGATGCTCCCCACGACCTGAGGATGTACATGGACTCCTCGAGCTGGATCGCCGATACCCTGGTGGACTATGTCAAAGAGACCGGGGATGAGTCTATCCTCGACCGTGAAGAGGGATTTTTCGACCAGGAAACGGGCCGCGTGGACGAGCAAAACAAGGCCTCCCTCTACGAGCACACCCTGCGCAGCCTGAAAGGGCTTTACCAGCACCGGGGGCTGCACGGTCTCTGCAAGATCGGCCACGGCGACTGGAACGATTCCCTGGACTCGGTGGGCAAGGGCGGCGATGGGGTCAGTGTATGGCTCTCGATGGCCCTGGTCTATGCCGCATACAAGTTCCGCGAGCTGACCCTCCGGCGCAAGGACTTGGAAAGCACTCAACTAATGGACCTGGTCATCGGGGAGATGACCGGGAACATAAACGAGCATGCCTGGGACGGCGGGCATTACGTGTACGCATTCATGCCGGATGGTACCCCGGTGGGATCCTCCCTCAATCCCGAGGGCAAGATCCACCTCAATGTCAATACCTGGTCGCTGTTTAACGGGGTGGCTGAGAAAGCGGGCCGCGTGGACCAGGTCCTGGAAGCTGTCGCCGGCCTGGAAACCCCCCTGGGATACCTGCTGCTTTCCCCTGCCTATACTGTTAGAAGCAAGCAGGTCGGCCGGATAGCGGACATCATTCCCGGCCAGTTCGAGAACGCATCCATTTACTCGCACGGCCAGGCTTTTGCTGCCTATGCCATGGCTGTCCTGGGAAAAGGGGATAAAGCTTTGCTGGATGTTAAAAAAATCCTGCCTTCACACACCCTGCCGGATATCTCCACCGGCCCGCCGAACCAGTTATCAAACTATACGGTGGGAGTCGAGCACGAGCAATTCGGGCGCAATTTCTACAACAATTTCTGTGGAGCCCTGGCCTGGATGAGAAAAACGCTGGACCGGATGTGCGGCGTGCTGGCCAACTTCGATAGCCTGGTGATCGATCCCTGCATCCCCTCCTGTTGGAAGAGCTTCGAGGTGATAAAAGTCTTCCGTGGCAGCCGGGTAAAAGTCCGTTTCGACAACCCGCATGGAGTCTGCCGCGGGGTGGTCGCCGCTACGGCCGAAGGGCAACCCCTGTTACTCGAACAGGAAAAAGCCGTCCTTCCGGCGGAATTTCTCTCAGGCCGCCCGCAGGTAGCTGTGGACATTCTGCTGGGGCGGCCTGGCTCCCGGTCCTGATCCGGCCGTTCCAAGGGAGGGGGAAGACCCCTTGGTTTTGTTTACACGGGTAAATTAAACTTGCGTCAATAAAAGAAAGGAAATATTATAAACCGATAATTTCTTTTCTTCAAACTTTTCACAATTGGAGAAAGGACGATAATATTCCGACCCTGATTCCCAGCTTTTTTTCCACCGTCAAATCAAGGAGGCTGCCGATCGAGCCCAAAGGACTTGTTTGTTTTTTCTGC
>JAFGTO010000369.1 GCA_016934095.1 Candidatus Glassiibacteriota bacterium | reverse complement strand
CTGAAATTTTTTGCCTTCGCGCTTGAAATTGTTTATCTTAACATGATATTATTCTCCTGAGAATATGTTTACCGGGATAATCGAACATCTGGGCAGGGTGGCCTCGGCCACCCCTCTCGGACGGGGCAGGACCCTTGCCGTGGAGGCGGGAGACCTGGCCGCAGGCATGTCGCCCGGGGATTCCATCGCGGTCAACGGTGCGTGCCTTACGGTAACCGGTATCCAGGGCAAGATCATCCGGGTCGAGGCGGTCGCCGAGACTGTCTCCAGGACGAATGTCGGCCGCCTGGCCGCCGGGAGCCTGGTGAACCTGGAGCGTCCCCTGAAACTCGGTGCCAGGCTGCACGGACACCTGGTGCAGGGCCACGTGGACACGACCACCCGGGTCCTCGGCCTGCAAAAAGGGCCGGAGAGCGTAATGATCAGTTTTGCCCTGCCCGCTGAATTGCAGAGGCTCATCGTCCCCAGAGGCTCGGTGGCGGTGGATGGGGTGAGCCTCACCGTGGCAGGCCTGCAGGATGGGCTTTTCAGTTGCTCGCTGATCGGCTATACACTCGAGCACACCACCCTCGGGCGGGTGAAGCCGGGGGATGAGGTCAACCTCGAGGCCGATATTATCGGCAAATACGTAGCGGCAGCCCTGGAGGGACCCGGGGGCCCATCCGGGCCACTGAGCGCCGAGAAGCTGCGCGGCTGGGGCTACTGAGCGGGGTGCCGGCCCCGGAAATAACTAGAGGGATAGGATGATTACCGTAGATAACCGTATGACTCCGGTCGAGGAGACCATCGAGAAATTCAGGCAGGGCAGGCTGGTGATCCTGGTCGATGACGAACGCCGGGAGAACGAGGGCGACTTTGTCATGGCCGCAGAGAAAGCTACCCCGGAGGCGGTCAATTTCATGGCCCGCCACGGCGGGGGTCTGATCTGCGCTCCCCTGACCGAGAAACGGGCGGATGAGTTGATGCTGACCCCGATGGTGGGCTCGAACACCGCGCTCCACGGTACCCAGTTCACGGTCAGCGTGGACCTCAAGGCCGGCACCTCGACCGGTATTTCCGCCTTTGACCGCACCGCCACGATCAAGGCCCTGGCCGATCCGGCTACCAGGCCCGAGGATTTTGCGCGGCCGGGTCATGTTTTCCCGCTGCGCGCCAGGAGCGGCGGCGTGCTGCGCCGGGCCGGCCATACCGAGGCGGTAGTCGACCTGGCCCGCCTGGCGGGTCTGAGCGAGGCCGGGGTGCTGTGCGAGATCATGGATGAAGATGGGTCCATGGCGCGACTGCCCCGCTTGTTCGAGATCGCCCGGGAATACGGCCTCTCGGTCGCGTGCATCCAGGACCTGATCCGCTACCGGCGCAACCGGGAAAAGATCGTCCGCTGCACCGCCGAGACAGTCCTGCCCACAGCGTTCGGCAAGTTCAAGCTGTATCTCTATGAGACCCAGTACGATGACGAGGCCCACCTGGCGCTGGTCTGCGGTGATGTGAGGGGAAAGCAGGACGTGCTGGTGCGGGTGCACAGCAGTTGTCTCACCGGAGACACCCTGGCCAGCCTGCGCTGCGATTGCCACGACCAGCTCTACAAGGCCATGCAGGTGATCCAGCAGGAGGGCTGCGGTGTCCTGATCTACATGAACCAGGAGGGAAGGGGGATCGGCCTGGCGAACAAGATCAAGGCCTACGCCCTGCAGGACAAAGGCATGGATACGGTGGACGCCAATCTCGAGCTGGGCCTGGCGGTGGACCAGCGCGACTATGGCGTGGGGATCCAGATCCTCAAGGACCTGGGCCTGGGCAGCGTGCGCCTGATGACCAACAACCCCAAAAAACTGGATGCTTTTATCTACGACGGTTTCGGGCTGAATGTCAGCGACCAGGTCCCCATCGAGATCGACCCCAACGAGTACAACCGCGGCTACCTGGAAACCAAGCGGGTCAGGATGGGACATACTCTGAACAAGCCGGCGCAGAAAGCCGGCCGGCCCCGCAAACCGGTTTCAGGCAAAGGTCCCCGGCAACGGGAATGAAAAACCTGCAGGGCCGCCGGTGCCCGGGCAGCAGGTTAACCGGATTACCAAGGAAAGTTTTGATTTTTCCCTGAAAATTTTTTCTGCCGGTCGGCTGAAGGCAGGAGGGAGGCTGGATGGCCAGGATTATCGAAGGAAAGCTCGCCGGCTCGGGGAAACGGGTGGCCCTGGTGGCCTCGCGTTTTAACGAGCTGGTTACCGGCCGCTTGACCGAAGGCGCCGTGGATTGCCTGCAGCGGCACGGGGTCGGCGAAAACGACATCTCGATTTTCAAGGTCCCCGGTTCGTTCGAGATCAGCCCGCTTTGCAGGAAGCTGGCCGGCTCCGGCAAGTACGACAGTGTCATAGCCCTGGGGGCCGTAATCCGCGGCGACACTCCCCATTTCGACTACGTGGCCACCGAGGTGGCCAAGGGCGTGGCGCAGGCGGCTTTCGAGTCCAAGATACCGGTGGTTTTCGGCGTGCTGACCACCGATTCGCTGGAGCAGGCCCTCGAGCGGGCCGGGGCGAAATCGGGCAACAAGGGGGCTGAAGCCGCCATGGCAGCCCTCGAGATGATGGACCTTTATTCATCGAACGATCTTTAACCCGAATTATTCATAAAAATATCGCCTCAATTTTATAACTTCAAGCATCATAACAGGTTTAAGAAGTAAATCAAAATCCGGGATATGTATTTTCTCTCATTGGTTCGTATTAAACTGCGCGGCGATATTTTTACCTTCGGCTCGCCTGCTTTGCCCGATTG
>JAFGTO010000368.1 GCA_016934095.1 Candidatus Glassiibacteriota bacterium | reverse complement strand
TCTTCATGGACTTCATCCAGCGGGAGAGCTGCGGCAAGTGCATCCCCTGCCGCGAGGGCACCCGCCAGATGCTGAAGATCCTGCAGAACATCACCCGCGGCAGGAAGACCGAGAAAGGCACCGAGGCCCTGGAGCGTTTCCAGGGGGTGATGTACCTCAACCGGCTGGCCGGGGTAATCCAGGACACCAGCCTCTGCGGGCTGGGCCAGAGTGCGCCCAACCCGGTGCTGAGTACCCTGCGCTGGTTCAGGGATGAATACGAGGCCCATATCTACGAGCGGCGCTGTCCCTCGGGGGTCTGCAGCGAGCTGCTCAGTTTCACGATCGACCCGGAGAAATGCACCGGCTGCACGCTCTGTGCAGTCAAATGCCCGGCGGAGGCTATCGTGGGCTCGCCGAAAAACCCCCATTACATCGTGTCCGACAAGTGTATCGGCTGCGGCGCCTGTCTCGACACCTGCCGCCAGGGTGCCGTGGCTGTCGAATAGCCGGAGGGAATACCAGGTGTTAACCATCCAAGTCAATAACAGGCAGATCCCGGCCGAGCCGGGCGAGACCATCCTCGAGGCCCTGACCCGGGCCGGTATCAAGGTGCCCACCCTCTGCCACCTGGAAGGGCTGCTCCCCAGCGGGGCCTGCCGGATCTGCGTGGTGGAGGTCGAGGGCCAGAGGACCCTGGTGCCGAGCTGCTCCTATCCGGTGGCCGAGGGCATGAAGATCAGGACCCACAGCCCGCGGGCCGTGCGTGCCCGCAAGACCATAGTGGAGCTGCTGCTGGCCGGCCACCCGGACGACTGCCTTTACTGCGTGCGCAGCGGCAACTGCCTGCTGCAGACCCTGGCCGAGGAGCTCGGCGTGCGCCAGCGCAGGTATACCTCCCAGAAAAGCGACCTCAAGCCGGACACGGCCAGCCCGGCCGTAGAGCGGGACCTGTCCAAGTGTATCCTCTGCGGCAAGTGCGTGCGGGTCTGCGAGGAGGTCCAGGGGGTCAGCGCCATCGATTTTATCGGCAGGGGCAGCGCCACCCGGGTCGGCACCGCTTTCGACGAGGGGATCAACGTCTCGAGCTGCATCTTCTGCGGCCAGTGCATCAATGTCTGCCCCACCGGGGCGCTCAGGGAGCAGAGCCACCTCAAGGAGGTGGTGAACGCTATCAAGGACCCGGAAATGATGGTGGTGGTGCAGCACGCCCCGAGTGTCTCGGTAACCCTGGGCGAGGAGTTCGGGCTCAGGCCAGGCACGGACGTTGTCGGGATCATGACCGCAGCCCTGCGCCAGCTCGGTTTCGACCGCGTGTTCGACACCGCCTTCTCGGCGGACCTGACTATCATGGAAGAGGCCTCGGAGCTGGCCCGGCGGATCAAGGACGGCGGGCCGCTGCCGATGATGACAAGCTGCTCGCCCGGCTGGATCAAGTTTGTCGAACAGTTCTACCCCGAGATGCTGGAGAACCTCTCGACCTGCAAGAGCCCCCAGCAGATGCTGGGAGCGGTGATCAAGAGCTTCTTCGCCGGGCGCGAAGGGGTGGACCCGGCCCGCATTTTCTCGGTCTCGGTCATGCCCTGCACGGCCAAGAAATTCGAGGCCCGCCGGCCGGAGATGAGCTGCAACGGAGTTGCGGACATCGATGCAGTGCTGACCACCAGGGAGCTGGCCCGGCTGATCCGGCTGCGCGGCCTGGAGATCAGTTCCCTGGAGCCCGAAGCTGCAGACACCCCGTTCGGCGAGCGCAGCACCGCAGGCAAGCTTTTCGGGGTCAGCGGAGGGGTAATGGAGGCCGCCCTGCGCACCGCCCACTACCTGCTGACCGGCAGCGAGCTTTCGGAGCTCAGGTTCCAGGCCCTGCGGGGCCTGGCCGAGGTAAAGGAAGCCACTGTCGAGATCGGCGGGACCGCGCTGAACGTGGCTGCGGTCAGCGGGCTGGCCAATGCCCGCCGCGTGCTGGACGAGATAAGGGCGGGAGAGCGGACCCTGCATTTCCTCGAGGTGATGACCTGCCCGGGCGGCTGCATAGCCGGCGGGGGCCAGCCCATCGCCTCGGACCCGGAAGCCGTGCGCGCCCGTATGCAGGTGCTCTATAACATCGACCGCGATGAGCCGGTCCGTACATCGTATAACAACGCCTCGATCAGGCAGCTCTACGAACAGTTCCTGGAGCGGCCCCTGAGCGAAAAGAGCCACCGCCTGCTGCACACGGGCTACAGCCGGCGCAAGGTGCTGATTTAGCGGGGAACTTCATGGTAAGGCCTACCGAAATACCGCTGGTAACCACGATCAGGGAGCGCTGCAGGGTCTGCTACACCTGCGTGCGCGAGTGCCCGGCCAAGGCGATCCGGATTGTCGAGGGGCAGGCGGAGGTCATCGGGGCGCGCTGCATCGGCTGCGGCAACTGTGTGCGGGTCTGCAGCCAGCACGCCAAGCAAGTCCTCAGCTCGGTCGACCGGGTTTTCAGGCTGCTGGAAAGTGAAAATAAAGTGGCGGCCTGCCTGGCGCCAAGTTTCCCGGCCGAGTTCGATGGCACAGATTACCGCCGGGTGGTGGGCATGCTGCACTCGCTCGGCTTCGATTACGTCTACGAGGTGGGGTTCGGGGCCGACCTGGTGGCCGCCGCCTACCGCCGCCTGCTCGAGGACAACCACGGCCGGCGCTTCATCGCCACCAGCTGCCCGGCCATCGTGGCCTATGTCGAGCGCTACCACCCCGGCATGGTCGGTTGCCTGGCCCCGGTGGTGTCGCCGATGGTGGCCACCGCGCGCTTCCTGCGCTCTCTTCACGGCCCTGAGCTCAAGACTGTCTTCATCGGGCCCTGTATCGCCAAGAAAGGGGAAGCCGCCTCGGTGAACATCCCCGGCGAGCTCGACGAGGTGCTCACTTTCAGCGAGCTGCGCGAGATGTTCGCCGCCCGGGGAATCTGCGCCGAAACGGCCGAGTTCCAGGAATTCGACCCGCCACGCGCCGGGGAAGGCGCGCTGTTCCCGATCAGCCGCGGGCTGCTCCAGGCCGCGGAGATCGAGGAGAACCTGATTACCGGCGAGGTGGTGGCCGCCGACGGCAGGTCGGACTTTGTAGAGGCGATCAGGGAGTTCGAGCAGGGGCACATGGATGCCAGGCTGCTCGAGGTCCTCTGCTGCAACGGCTGTATCATGGGCTCCGGCATGACCAGCAGGCTGCCCCTGTTCAGCCGCAGGTCCTCGGTGGGCCGTTACGTCCGTCAGCGCCTCGCCGGATCAGACCCCGAGACCCTGGATGGGGTCACCCGGATCATCGCCACCCTGGACCTGGCACGCTCGTTCACTGCCCAGGACCAGAGGATGCCGGAGCCCGGCCCCGGGGAGCTGGAGAAAATCATGGCCAGGATGGGCAAGTTCAAGCCCGGGGATGAGCTCAACTGCGGCGCCTGCGGCTATGAGACCTGCCGCGAGCACTCGGTGGCGATCTACAAGGGCCTGGCCGAGAGCGAGATGTGCCTGCCCTACACTATCGAGCAGCTCCGTATCACGATCAAGGAGCTGGCCGTCTCCAATGAGACCCTGGCCAGTGTAAGGGAGTCGCTCAAGCAGTCGGAGAAGCTTGCCACCATGGGTCAGCTCGCCGCGGGCATCGCCCACGAGGTGAACAACCCCCTGGGGGTGGTGCTGATGTATTCCCACCTGCTGCTGGAAGAATGCAACAGGGACGAACACCTGCGCGGGGACCTGCGGATGATTGTCGAGCAGGCCGACCGCTGCAAGAAAATAGTGGCGGGACTGCTGAACTTCGCCCGGCGCAGCAAGGTGGTGCTGAAGCCTGTCGAGGTGCCGGAGCTGATCGAGGCTTCCCTGCGCTCGGTGAGCATGCCCGAGAACGTGTCCCTGACTGTCGATGTCCTGGGCCTGGGCAGCCCCACGGCCGAGATCGACAGCGACCAGATGGTACAGGCCGTAACCAACCTGATCACCAACGCGGTGGCCGCCATGCCGGACGGCGGCAGGCTGGTCATCAGGTGCGAGGGCGATGAGAAGCAGGTGCGGATCCAGGTGATCGATACCGGGGTGGGCATACCGGAAGAGAACCTCGGGAAAATTTTCGAGCCTTTTTTCAGTACCAAGAAACTCGGGGTGGGGACCGGCCTGGGCCTGGCGGTAACCTACGGGATTGTCAAGATGCACCGGGGCGACATTACCCTGACCTCCAACACGGACCCCGGCAAAGGGCCGACAGGCACCACTTTCACTGTCGCTCTGCCCAGGAAGGCCAGCCAGCTTTGAAAAACCCGGCCCACGGGCAGGCCGGTGGATATAACCGATAGCTTGTCATCCACAATTTTCTGTCGAGCTGAAGACGAATGGACCATAAAAGCAGGAAAAAGACGATCCTGGTGGCCGATGACGATATCGACTACCTGGGCCAGATGCAACTGCTGCTCGAGGCAGCCGGGTTCGAGGTGCTGACTGCCGAGAGCCGCAAAGAGGCCGAGGAGATCCTCGCCCGGCGCAGGCCCGACCTGGCAGTGATCGACCTGATGATGGAGCACCAGGACAGCGGCTTCGTGCTCTGCTACCACATCAAGAAAAAAGACCCTTCCATCCCGGTGATCCTGGTCACCGCGGTGACCAGCGAGACCGGGCTGGAGTTCGACACCACCACCGAGGAGGAGCGCTCCTGGATCAAGGCCGACCGGGTGCTGGCCAAGCCGATCCGCTACGAACAACTCTATGCCGAGATCGGCCGGCTGATCGGAAAGGGCTGAAAAATGACGACCTTGAAAATACTGGTGGCCGATGACGAGCCCGGGATGCGACTGGCTGTCGAGCGGGCCCTGCGCAGCTTCCGGCTCGACTTGCCGGAGATCGGCGAAGAGGTACACTTCGAGACCTCCCCGGCCGAAAGCGGCGAGCAGGCCCTGGAGATGATCGGCAACTCACCGCCGGACATCCTGCTTCTCGACCACAAGATGCAGGGCATCAGCGGTCTGGAGGTGCTGGAGCGGCTCCGCGGGACCGAGAGCCAGGACATCCTGACCGTGATGGTCACGGCCTACGCCTCGCTGGAGACCGCGGTGAGCGCGATCAAGAAAGGGGCCTTCGATTTCCTGGCCAAACCCTTTACCCCGCAGGAGCTGAAAGACACGGTCTCCAAGGCCGCGGAGAACCTGATCATGGCCCGCCACGCCCGCAGGCTGGAGCAGGAGAAGCGCCAGGTGCGCTTCCAGTTCATCTCGGTGCTGGCCCACGAGCTGAAAGCTCCGCTCAACGCGATCGAGGGCTACCTCAATATCATGAGGGAACAGCCGGAAGCCATGCAGAGCCGGGAAACCTATGAGAGAGTGATCGAGCGCTGCACAGTACGCACGGCCCAGATGCGCAAGCTGATAGTGGACCTGCTCGAGACCACCCGTATCGAGTCCGGCAGGAAAAAGCGCGAGCTTGCACAGGTTGACCTGGCCGCTGCGGCCCGCGCGGCTATCGAGACCGCCGCCCCGGAGGCGCAACAGCGCGGGATCGAGATCCGGCTCGAGGCGCCCGGGCAAATCACCATGACCGCGGACCGCTCCGAGATCGAGATCATCCTCAACAACCTGGTCTCCAACGCGGTCAAGTATAACCGGGACGGGGGCCGGGTGGTGGTGAAGATCGAGCAAAGAGACTCCCGGGTGGTCATCGCGGTATCCGACACCGGGATCGGCATGACAGCAGAGGAAGCAGCCTCGCTCTTCCAGGAATTCGTCAGGATCAAGAACGACAAGACCCGCAACATCCTGGGAAGCGGCCTCGGCCTGTCTATCGTGAAAAAGCTGGCCCTGCTCTACGGCGGCAAGGTGGAAGTGGCCAGCACCCCGGATGAAGGCAGCACTTTTACAGCCACTTTGGACCGTGCGGACTGTGGGGAGAATTGAATGATGGAGCGCGGCGAAATATTGAGCTGGCTCAGGCAGGATGACCCCCGCGAGCTGGAGCGGCTCTGGGGCTTGGCGGACAGCCTGCGCCAAGAGAACCTCGGCGATGAGGTGCACCTGCGGGGACTGGTCGAGGTCTCCAGCCACTGCGGGCGCAACTGCCTCTACTGCGGCCTGCGCAGGAACAACGACGGCCTGGAGCGCTACCGGATGGGCGAGGAGGAGATCCTCGCCTGTGCCAGCCGGGCTGCTGAGCTGGGTTACTTTACCGTGGTGCTGCAGTCCGGCGAGGACCGCGCACTGGACACCGGCAAGGTGAGCCGGGTCATCCGGCGTATCAGGCAGGAGCTGCCCTCGATGGCGATCACCCTGAGTCTCGGGGAGAGGAGCACGGAAGAGCTTGCCTTGTGGCGGGAATCCGGGGCGGACCGCTACCTGCTGCGTTTCGAGACCTCGCGCCGCGACCTGTACAGGATGATCCACCCGCCCTCAGGGGACGACAGCACTTCCGACCGCTTCCGGATACTGCATCAGTTGCGCGCTCTGGGCTATGAGACCGGCAGCGGGGTGATGGTCGGCATTCCCGGCCAGAGCTACAGCGACCTGGCCGATGACATCCTCGCTTTCGGCAGCCTGGACCTCGACATGATAGGCAGCGGGCCCTATCTCCCCCACCCCGACACGCCGCTGGGGAGGCTTTACCGGGCAGCCAGGGCAGGGGTGGCCGGCCAGGTGCCCAACAGCCTCGAGATGGCCTGCAAGGTGATTGCCCTGACCAGGGTTGTCTGCCCGCAGGCCAACATACCTGCCACCACCGCCCTGGCCGCCCTGGACCGCGAGTCCGGTTACCGGCTGGGCCTGCAGCGCGGGGCCAACGTGGTCATGCCGAACCTCACCCCGCCGAGATACCGGGCGCTGTACCAGATCTACCCGGGCAAAGCCGGCCTGTCCGGGGAGGAAGAACAGCACGCAGCGGTGGCCGGCATGATCGCCGGGATCGGCAGGAGAGTGGGCGCCTCGCGGGGGGATTCGCCGAATTACCTCAAACGCACGGCGACTGCACACAAGCAGGGAAGGGAAATGAAATGCCTGCAGCCTCAAGCCTAGAACTCAGCCGCGGTGCGGTGGATTTCATCGACGAGGATGAGCTGACCCGCCTGGCCGGCCTGCCGGCGCCGGAGAGCAGCCGGGTCCGCGGGATAATCGCCCGCAGCCTGGACAAGCAGGCCCTCACGGTGGAGGAGGCGGCCGCACTGGTGCGCACCACCGACCCGGAGCTGGTGGAGGAGATCTTCGAGGCCGCGCGCACGCTCAAGCGGACAGTCTACGGCAACCGCATCGTGCTTTTCGCGCC
>JAFGTO010000367.1 GCA_016934095.1 Candidatus Glassiibacteriota bacterium | reverse complement strand
GGACAAATCAGGGTGTCGGGCACATCCGTGCCCGGATCTCCGGCCACTTAACTACGCGGCCTCCGGTTCGTGAATAATCCGGGCTAATAACGATAAAAAAGTCAAGCCCTGCAGCCTTGCGGCCGATAGTCTTGGTAAGTGGTTTATCCGCCACAGCCATACCAACCGCAGGGAGGGGTTCAACAGTGAAAGCACTCAGGCCCGACAAGGCCCTTTTTCTCGCCGCAGCCTGGCTTTGCCTGGTCTCAGGGCCGGCCCGGGCCGAAATCTATTCCTACCGGGACGCCAGCGGGAAAATCCACCTGGCCAACCGGCCTTCCGGGGAAATCGTTCCGCTGAAAAAGAGTCTCGTTCCCGGCCCGGCCGGAGACTTCGGGGACGGCGCGGAAACCGGGCCGGTCTCTTTCGGCGACAGCCGCTACGACAGGCTGATCCACCGGGCCGCCGACCGATACAATATCGGTTTCGGTTTGATCAAGGCGGTGATCCACGCCGAGAGCGCTTTCGATCACCGTGCGGTAAGCCGCAAGGGGGCCCTGGGCCTGATGCAGCTGATGCCGGGGACTGCGAGTGAGATGGGGGTAAGAAATGTGTTCGACCCGGAGCAGAACATCCTGGGAGGGACACGCTACCTGGGTTTGATGCTGCAGCGCTACAACGGCGACATCAGCCTGAGCCTGGCCGCCTACAATGCCGGCCCCGGCCAGGTCGACCGTACCGGCGGAATACCGCCTTTCGCCGAAACAGAGAACTTTGTCCGCAGGGTCCTTTCGCTGATGCATGCTTACAGCTACAGCTCAACAGCCGCTGTGGCCGCCGGCGGCGGCAGGCTCTACCGCGTGATCAGGAACGGGGCCCTGGTGCTATCCCGCCGGCCGCTCCCCTGAGCTCTTCCCGCCTGCGGCGCCGGTCAGCCCTGCTTTTCTTTCCTGCGCCGCTCGTATGCCTCATCCAACAGGTTATGGATGTTTCCTAACGTCTTTTTGCGCAGGCGTGAGGCCACACGGACCCTGAGACGTGTCAGCGCCTCCTCGCACGAGGGACAGATCACGACTACCGCGCCCTTCTGCCCGGCCTGCAGGGCCGCCAGCTCACCGACCAGGTTCTCGACTGCGGCAAGGTCCCCGCTGTCGATCTGCTCCTCTATCTCAGCGTAGTCAAGATTACAGACAGGACAACTCATCTGTTATGCCCCCTCGGTTGGTTCGGTCATGAACACAGTATCTTTCAGGCGGGCCTCAGGCTCGGACAGCCGGGGTCGGTCCCCTGGTTTTTGTGCAGGCATAATCTCGGCTTACCCGTGCAATCCGGCAACCCGGCTTAAGTGCCTCCTGCCACCTAACCGCCGCAGGAGAAGCGCGGGCCCTTTTATCATTATCGAATTCTTGCGGGGTGTGCTTTAGAATTTTACGGAGATTTTTGACGGCTACCGGCCGATCAGCCCGGAGACGGTAACTACCTTGGCGTACCAGTAGGCGAGAGTGCGCAGGGAAGCCAGGTGAATCTGTTCGTTCAGGGCGGCGCAGGCATCCGCGGGCAGGAAAACCAGGTAGTCGCTCATGAAAGCGTCCCGGACCGTGGCCTCCACGCAGACATTGGTATACAGCCCTGCAGCCACTACCTGCCTCACCCCCATCGAGCGCAGGGTCAGGTCGAGGTCCGTGGCGAAAAAAGCGCTGTAGCGCCGCTTGGCGATAACTTTCTCAGATGGCAGCGGCTCCAGCTCTTCCACTATCTCCACTTCCCGGCTCCCCTCGAGGGGCACGGAGGGCCACCACATGCGTAAGGGGTCGCCGCGGTCGATAAGCTCGCCCTTGTTCTGCTGGGCGGCGAAAATCACCGGGCGGCCTCGCTCGCGGAAGTGCTCCAGCAGGAGGCGGATCCGCGGCAGGATGAACCTGCTGTTCCCGGTGTACATCGGATAACCCGGCTCACAGAAAAAACGCTGCGTGTCCACTACCACCAGGGCCGCCTGCCCGAGGTCGAACTGTACCTCGCGGCGGTTGTAAGGCTCGATTTCATCCAGCCATCGCCTGGTGCTGGCATCGAGGCTGGAGCTGTCGAGATAGGTTTCCTGGAACTGGTTCGTGTAAGCCGGGGACATGGGAATCAACCCTCTGGCTCCGGGAGTTCAGGAGCTCTTTTCGGCGGGTTCCTTTTCCAGCAGCCTGCTCAGGTACAGACGGTTGTCTTCAGTTATCCGCTCGAAGCGGATCCCCGCTCTCAGGGGACCATCGCCCTGGCCCGGCTCCACCCAGCGCACCCTGCCGAAACACATTATCGGGATGGTTTGATATTTTTTCCCGCCGCCGGAGTCTTGCCGGAAAACCTGCAAGTCCGGCACCTCGATCCGCACGGAGAGCTGATCGCTGACAACCAGCTGCTGGCGGGTCTCGATCCTGGCCCCGCTCACGCTGAAATCCAGCGTGCGGGCTTCGAGCACTCTCAGGACAGATGAGCCTGAGATAACCGTGTACTCGACCCGGAATTCCTTTTCGCGGCGCGGATGCCTGCGCACTTCCTTGGTAGCCATCTTATCCTTGTGTGTCTGTTAGTCGAGTAGATCATCCATTACTGGATTTCACCCTCACAGAACCGGACGTGGGGCGTTACCCCATCCGGCTCTTCCGAGCAG
>JAFGTO010000366.1 GCA_016934095.1 Candidatus Glassiibacteriota bacterium | reverse complement strand
TTCACCGTGCAGCCTCTCGGCCTGTACCTGGTGGAGCGGCCGGGAGCCCAGCCCGTGCGCGTGCTGGGCGACAACCTGGTCCAGGGCTATGCCCTGGCCCTCGAGCCGGGCGAAACGCTGCGCCTGACTGTCAGAATGGAAAGGCCCTGAAAGGATGTACAAGACCATAGAGGAACTCGCCGGGGTCCTGCAAGCAAGCCGGGACAAGCCCATACTGATCCTCAAGCACAGCAGGACCTGCCCCATCTCGGCCCGGGCCAAGGCCCGGGTGGATGCCTTCCTCGGCCGGCGGAGCGACCTGGAAGCCTACCTGGTGGTTGTCCAGGACCAGCGCAAGGTCTCGGATGAGCTGGCCCAGGCCCTGGGTGTCGGCCATCAGTCGCCCCAGGTGCTGGCCGTGCGGCAGGGCAAGGCGGAAAAAGCCCTGAGCCATTACCAGATCACCGAAGAGAGCCTGGCCCTGTGTTTCGGCGACAGTTAACCTCGGGGTGGTTATCCCCGATCGAGTGGAGGAGAAAATGAATGCTGCCAGCAGGAAGTCTTACGCTGTCGTCTCTGTGGCCTTGCTGTGCTGCGGGGCTGCCTGCCAGGACAGCCAGGAAGGTACGGCACTGAAAGCACGGCCCCGCTTTGACAGTCAGGCCCTGCACGCCCAGGCCGTGGAGGAATCCCTGGTGCCGGTCAGGCCGGGAGTGCCGGGCAAGTCGCCTTTCTGGAATGTCGGCTCCACCAGGTTCATCTACGCGCCGGCATTCGATTTCCAGCCGGTGCAGGGGGCCGCCGCCTACTGTTTCACCGCGGTCCCGGAACCGGAGGGCCGCGAATACGTTTTCCAGGCCGCCGAGCCCTGGGCGCTGCTCACCCCGGCCTGGAAAGACCTGCCGGTAGGGTATGTCAGCCTCGAGGTCGAGGCCCTGGACAGCAGCGGCAACAGCCTCGGCAGCGCGGGTACCCGCCGCTTCTACCGGGCGGCCCCTTTTGACGGGCCGTATGGCGAACCTGTGCGGGACTACCGGGAGTGCGCCCGCCTGGGACTGAAATTCCTCTTCGGCCACGACATCCTGCGCAACTGGCTCACCCACGGCAGGCCCGACCCCCGCTATTCCCTCTACTGCTACCCCTCCAAGATGATCGCCGCGGTGATCGGCGGCATGCTGCTCTATGCCGAGATCGCCCCGGAAGACAAGCATGAAGCCCTGCAGATCGCCGGGAATGCAGCCGAATACCTGATCGGTGTCAGCGAGCCTGCGGGCGCGCCGCTGGAGTTTTTCCCGCCCACTTACGATTCCACCCACATCGATACCGCCGTCCTCTACCAGAACGATATCGACTGGGAGTGGGCCCGCATGACCGCCGGGAAGTTCCACGGCCAGGTGATGCTGATCTACCCGGCCTCAGTGGCGAACGCCTACCTGGACCTCTTCGATGCCACCGGCGACTCCAGCCTGCTGAGAGCAGCCGAAAGGATCGCAGACACCTATGCCAGGGTCCAGCTCCCGGACGGCAACTGGCACCTGAAAATCTATACCTCCACAGGCGCGCCCGTGGTGGACAACCACGCCAGGCTCGCCCAAATTGTCCCTCTGCTGGAGCGCCTGCAGGATAACTACCATATCGACAAGTACGGCCGCACCCTGGCCCTGGCCCGTCCCCTGCTCGAGGCCCGCGCCGCGGACTTCAATTTCGAGGGCCAGTTCGAGGACATCGAGCCCAGCCGGGCCTACCTGAACCTGGCGCACGGCACCGCGGTCGAGATAGCGCGCAAGCTGCTGGAGGAGGCGGACCGGGACCCCGGCAACACGGCCAGGGCCGAGGAGCTGCTCCGCTTTGCCGAGGACCAGTTCGTAATCTGGGAGCGCCCCATCCCGGTGCCGCGGACTGGTGAAGACGGGCGCTCCGAAGACTGGATCACCCCCTGCGCCCTGGAGCAGTACGAGTGCTACTGCCCGGTGGATGCCAGCGCCGCGGGGTTCATCTCGATCTTCCGGCAGGCCTACCAGGCCACCGGCAAGGAGCTCTACCTGGCCAAGGCGGTCTCGCTGGCCAACACCATGACCAGGGTCCAGGACCCGCAGACAGGCTACCTGCCCACCTGGTGGGAGAAAAACACGCTGGACAAGTTCGGCTGGATCAACTGCGGGATCTACGATGCCAGGGTGATGTGGGAGTTCGGCACGTTCATGGATGGGTTGGAAGCAAAGTAGTGGAAACAGCGCCCTGTGGGTATTTTAAGGCACAAAGGGGCAGAGGCACACAGGTCCCCCACCCAACTCGTAGGGGCACGGCGTGCCGTGCCCGTGCCTGGATCGCCTCACGGCCCCGGTTGTAAAAATCCCCTCTGCAGAGGGGTGCCTGCTGAAAGCGGGCGGGGTGTGTAATCCTGCCGCCTCGCTGCTTGCCCGCGGACTACAGACATTAGATTCGCAAAATGGGTATTCCGCGATGTGCGTCAGCCAAAGGCTTGCGCCGTATTATGCGCAACAACGTCAGGTTTTTCAATCACAAAGGGGCAACCAGGCATAAAGGCCCTCCCCCCCTACTTCCCCTCACCCGGCGGCCTGTAGCCCGGGCCGCGCACGAATCGCCCCGGGGTCGCCCCGGTGTGCTCGCCGTTACGGATCACCTGCACCCCGTTGACAAACACGTGCTCCACCCCGGTGGCATACTGCTGCGGCTGCTCGAAAGTGGCGTGGTCGGTGACCTCTCCCGGGTCGAAAACCACCAGGTCCGCGAAATAGCCCGCGCCAATCAGCCCCCGCTCTTTCCGGCCCAGGTTGGAAGCCGGCAGGAAAGTCAGCCGGCGCACCGCCTCCTCGAGGGGGATGATCTTCTCCAGGCGCACGTACCTGCCCAGCAGGCGGGCGAAAGTGCCATAGGCCCGGGGGTGGGTGCTCGACCTGAGAAAAACCCCCTCTGGCGCCGAGGACTCGCAGTCCGAGCCGAAACTCACCCAGGGCAGGGCGATCTGCCTGCGGACATTCTCCTCGGACATCAGGAAATACACGGTCTCGACCCGGCTGTCGTCCTCGACCACCAGGTCCATGGCGGTCTCCGGCGCGGCCTTGCCGCGCATTGCGGCCACCTCTGCCAGGGTCTTGCCGGTCAGGGGCTTCAGGGCCTCGTTCTTGAAACCGACCAGCAGCAGGTTTTCCGGTCCTGCCAGGTAGAAGAAATTCTCCCAGCCTTCTCCCGGCCCTCTCATTTCCCTCCCGACCCGCTCCCGCACCACAGGGTCCTTGAGCCGCTCCACCCAGGCCCGGTGCCCTCCCTCCTTCACCCAGGGCGGCATCGAGGCATCCAGCCCGGTCATGGCCGCGGTGTAGGTATACATGTCCGCAGTGACCCGCAGGCCCTCCTCCCGGGCCGCCTCGACCATCCCGACCGCCCGGTCGAGCTTGTCCCAGTTCGAGGAACCGGCTGCCTTGAGGTGGTAGATCTCGGCGCGTATCCTGGCGGCGCGGGCGATCTCGAGGAACTCCTCCAGGGCCTCCAGGAAAAGGTTGCCCTCGCTGCGCAGGTGCGAGATATACATGCCGCCGCAGGCGGCCGCGGCCCGGGCCAGGGCGGTGAGCTCGGCGGTGCCGGCGTAGAAATCGGGAGCGTAGATCAGGGATGAAGACACGCCCATGGCGCCTTCCTGCATGGCCTGCCGCACCAGCTCGCACATCCGCTCAAGCTCTGCGGCGCTCGGCGCGCGGTCCTCGTAGCCGATCTCGTGGATGCGGGCCGTGGCCGCCCCCACAAAGGAGGCCACGTTGGTCGAGACCCCCCGTTTCTCGAGGTATTCCAGGTATTCCCCCAGAGTGGTCCACTCGATTTCGTACTTGATATCGCCCTGGAGCTCTTTCATCTCCTGTTTCATCCGCCCGTTCAGGGGCCCCATGGAGTTGCCCTCGCCCATTACCTCCAGGGTCACTCCCTGCCTGAGGTCGCTCTGCGAGCGCCCGTCCGCGATCAGCGATTCGTTGGCCCAGCTCAGCATGTTGATAAACCCGGGGCTGAGCGCCAGGCCGCGTGCATCGATCTCGACCAGTCCACGCGCCCCGGCCAGGTCGCCCACTGCAGCGATCCTGTCGCCGGCGACAGCCAGGTCCCCGCTGAATGGCGCCGACCCGCTGCCGTCGTATATCACGGCCCCGCGTATCACTACGTCGTATTCCCTGGCCGGGGTACAGCCTGCCAGCAGTAACAGGCCTGCCGCCAGTATTTTCAGACAGCCCGGTTTACGCATCTCTTCCCCCTCTGGTTTCTTGTGTTGTTTTCATCCTCACCTGCCGCCCCCGTGCACCCGCACCAGGGCCAGGCCCCCGGAGGACGCCTCCCCCGGCCGGAGCTCCAGCACGCCGCCCGGGCCTGCTGCATAGGCTTTGAGCACTTTTTCACCGGCGCAGAGGCGGTAGACGCCGTCCTTCTCCAGGCCCGCCACGATGATACGCGGGACCCCGGCTGTCCCGGCAGGCAGGGCCAGCTCATCGGCCAAGGGTGCGCCCGGCTCGCGCTCAGCGGTAAAGAGGACCGCCAGGCTGTCCGACACCGCACCCACCAGCGGCCCGGCCTCGACCCTGCGGAAAGAGTATCTCGCCGGGGCGCCCCGGTCGCCGACCTCGATCAGGTTGAGGAAGATCTCCGCCTTGCGCGGCGCGCCCGGCTTGAGCTCCAGGCGCCAGGCCCCGTTCTCGGCAACCGGGTTCAGGTAGGGCGCTTTCTCCAGGGGACGGTTCACCCCGTTGACCATGAACTCCGCACCCGGCCCTCCCACTTTCTCCACCTTCACATCCGCGGGCAGCAGCGGGGTGAGCTTCAGGCGGCCCTCTTTGTCGGACACCGTAACCATGCCGCCTTCCGCGATCACCGGCTCCTCGATGGTGTGCAGCAGCCAGCGCTTTTCGAACGAGGGATCGAGCGCATCCACGTTGTCGCAGACCGCCACGATGTCCGGCTTGACAAAGAGCAGCCTGCGCACGAACCGGCTGATCTTGGGCCTGGCCCCGGGGTCGGTGGCCACGGTGCCGTTGTAGGCAGCGGTGGCGTCCCCTGCAACGTAGTCATAGGCCGGGCTGCTCTCCAGGGCCACGATGTCCCCCATGTCTGCATAGGACTTGTCCCGGTACTGGTCCCAGTAGACTGAGAGCTCGTAGTTGGAGTTGTTGAAATAGTAGTCCAGGCAGCGCTGGCCGCCCGGGGAGGGATAATCGTCCAGGTAGCGGCTGTGAATAATTTCCAGGGGGTCGCGCACCAGCACGGTGTTGTGGGCTATGGCCCGGATGGCGTACATCTGGTGATGCGCGCTGTAACCGTCGTAATAGCCGCTGTCTATGGCCAGCGAGCCTTTGTGGTAGATGGTGAACTGGTTCTGGTCCAGGTGGTCGTGCGACCCGAAAAAGTCGCCGCACTCAAAATGCACGAAAGTGTCATCCGGGCCCCAGCCGCTGCGCATGGCCACGAACCCCAAGCGCTCCGGGTCGATAAACTGGGTCGGGCAAAGCTCGCGGTAGTCCCGCGGCTCGATGGTGGTGTCATAGAAGATCAGGGGCATCCACAGGTCGCCGGAGGAGATTGAGCGCTCAGCCAGGCGGCCCTCCAGCTCGTCGAGCAGGAACCTGCCGTGGGGGTTGCGGTAAGCTGAGACGATCAGCTCCAGGGCCTGCCTCAGGGTGCGGTCCGGCACCATGCGGGATGCGCCGTTGTCGCAGCTCCGCACAAAAGTGTAGTCCGGCCTCAAGTTGGCCAGGCAGTAATAGATCCAGCCCTGCATCCAGTCGCCCTGCTCGCTCCTGATCCGGGCGAACCAGTCGATCCCGGTGGCGCTGCGGTAGGCCGCCACCCAGATCGGGGTCTCCTGGATGACGTGGTTCAGGCCGTAGGCCATGCCCTCGTGCCAGCCTCCGCCCAGCAGGGCCATAGCCGGGAACGCGCGCTCGAAGTACCATTGCTCGGCGATGCGGATCAGGCGGTTCGCCTGCTTGTCTTCCGGTCCCTCGCAGAGCGCCAGGCCGGCCAGGCCGATTGCCAGGGCAGCATTGCTGCAGTAGTTGTGGAAGATCTCCTCGCCGTAGGCCAGCTCCTGCCCCTCGACCGCGTGCGAGATGATTTTCTCGACCATGGCCAGCATCTTCTCCCGCACCTTCCCGCGCTTATCAACAGTGAAGCCGGGGTAATGGTAGAGCCAGTCGTAAGCCATGCTCATGTGGTGCAGGTTTTCCCCGTTGTAGAAATTGCCATCCCGCAGGGGCAGCCCGAGCATCCCGGCTATGGCGCTGTCTGCCGCGGCATCAGCTCCTGGCGCCTCTCCCCTTTGGCTGCGGATAAGCCAGGAGAGGGCCGCGGTGTGGAACCCCTCATCGTTCAGGCGCTCGTACCAGCGGTCGCAGGGAGAGCGCTCCACCCTGGCCGCCACCTCGCTCAGCGCAGGCCCGGAAAGCCAGGCCGAGGTCCTGAAAAAGATCCTCGGGTGCCCGGGGGCCACTGGTGTGGCCCCGGCCGGCACCTGGCACAAACAGAAGGTAAACAGGGAAAGGGTAAGCATAAGGGTCGTTTTTTTCATCCTGAGCGCTCCTTGTCGATTTTGTTCCCGAACCATCCTGCCGAAAGTTTCCGCCAACCAAATTAGAGGCCGGACTGCTCTAGTCGAGTAGATCATCCATTACTGGATTTCACCCTCACAGAACCGGACGTGGGGCGTTACCCCATCCGGCTCTTCCGAGCAG
>JAFGTO010000365.1 GCA_016934095.1 Candidatus Glassiibacteriota bacterium | reverse complement strand
GCCATGGCTTTCTGCCTGTTCTGGCCCTCGCTGATCCTCTGGTCGGTCACCCTGCTCAAAGAGACCAGCCTGGCCCTGTATGTCTCGCTGGTTATCTACCTGTTCGTGGAGCTGATCAAGAGGAAAAAATGGTGGCACCTGGTCCCGGTCTGCCTGCTCTGGTACCCGTTGAAAGAGATCAGGGTCAACTCGCATTACCTTATGCTGCTGACCATCTCGCTGTCGCTGATCTTTTTCCTGCCCCGCCGCAAGGCGTACGGGCTGCTGCTGGCGGCCGGCCTGGCGGCGGCCTGCCTGGCGGCCGGGCACTCGCGTATCAAGCCCCTTTACCAGGAGTTCCAGAACATGGTAATAGCTGCCCAGATGGGATATATCACCACCGGCGGATCTTACTACAAGTTTATCCCGGAGCGGTTCGGGCCAAACAAGATCAGCGGCGGAATGATTACCCCCGGGGAAATGACGATTTCTTTCTGCAAGGCTCTATACTATTACCTCTGTGTGCCCAACCCGTTCATCCGGATCAAAGCGAGCCAGGCACCGGTAGCGCCGCAGATGGTCATCTGGTACGCCCTGCTGCTTTTCTGCCTTCCAGCCGGGGTACTGCACCTGGTAAGGCATCATTACCGGGAATCGGGGATTGTCCTGGTTTATATCCTGGTGTTCATCTCGGCCCTGGCCATATTCACCGGCAATGAAGGAGCCGCTTTCCGTCAGAGGGACATGGTGACCCCCTTCTTTTTTATCCCGATCTCGGTAGGGATGTTCAACCTGCTAGGCTGGCTTGCCGTCAAGGTAAAACACCGGGTAGAACCGGCGCCGCCTGCTGCGGAAAGTACCGGTGATGACCGGGCTGGGTACTGAATCGAGATAATCGTATAGCCGTCAGGGCAGCAATGAGAAACTAGCTTTCCAGGAGAGGGCGGGTTTTTTCGGGAGGAGCCGGGTGCCGGAGACGGTCAATCAGTCTGTCGAGCGCATAGCTGAAGAATATCATTAAATAGGGATCCATCAGCGGGATCCGGAACCGCTGGCTGGGCCAGAACAGCACCAGGAAAAGGAAACCCGAAACGACCGGGATGCTGAGTAAGCCTGCACCCGGGGGATTTTTTCGCCACAGGGCGGCCATTCCCGCCAGACCGAGGATAAGCAGCGGCAGACAGAACACCGCAGTCAACAGGACCTTAGCCGTATTTTCATCATACCGGCTGCGCGGGTCTGACCAGGGCCTGAGGGCGTTGAGAAACTTGACGGCATAAAGTCTGGCAAAAAGCAGCGGATGATCGCCGAACAGGCGAAAGCTCTGTCGGTAGAAAAGCTTTTCCGCCTGACCGATATTCATGAAAGGGCTATGGAATGTCTCGGGGCGGATCCGGTCTTTCTGAGTCATTTGAGCGGTTTCCGCAGGGTTGACGCCAAAGTACCCACCCAATTCCCTCCCGCGGTCGATAAAAAAACTATCCATGGTGAAGATGCTGTTTCCCAGCCAGAAGTTGTATCCTCCTCCCGTGGTCACCGGGATGAGCGCCCCCCCGGAGCGGATGTAGTTATACGCAGTCCAGGGGGAAATTGTCAAAGCAGTGAAAGCCAGGTAAATGGCGGCCCTCTTTATCCCTGGCAGGCGAAAATTTCCCGAGTGCCAGAGATAAAAAGCAGCCAGGGGCAGGAACACGATGAAGTTCGGCCGGGTCAGCATGGCCAGCCCGGACAGCACGCCCGCCCAAAAGACAACCCGGTTCCCGGGCTTCCGGCTGTAGAGCAGGCTTACCGTGCCGGCCACCAGAAACATGAACAGGCTTTCAGTGAGAATGTTGGCCGCCTGGTAGACCAGGTGAGGGTATACCAGGAAAAAGGCGGCAAAAATCCAGGCCGCCCTGCGGGAGGCGAGTTTCCCGGTAAGGGAAAAAAGCATCAAAAGAGTCAGGGCGTGAAAAAAGGCATTCAGCATGCGGAAAATGAACAGGCTGTCTCCCGCCAGCCTTACCGGCACGGTCAGCAGGAACGGGTACAGGGGGGCGCGGTAAAAGCTCGGGTACCCTTTGCCCTCGAGCAGCGAATGGGCCAGTCTGATATAGTCGACGGAATCACCTCCGCCCATGACAGTGATGTCCCCCGGCATCACCAGCCAGCTGGGTATATAGACCAGGAAAACCGCCGCGAAAAGAACGGTCCGTGGATGCCTGCGGGACCAGTTGACAAATGCGCACAGTTTCGGGCCTTGCAGCTTATTCGATAACCAGTCTAGCATAAGTGTTATCCTTGAAATAACCGGGGACCAGCCAGGTTTCGCCCGGGTCGCCGGAAGTTTCGGCGGTGTCCGGCGCGGCCGGCGACAATAACGGATATTTAAACAGGTCGGCTACATCCTCGTAACCCTGTTTCGAGGCGGTATCGGCCGGCCGGCACCACTCCCATGCCTGTTCTTTGCCTCGCTTGATGACACCTGCGGCCAGCGCCTGTTTCCATTGTCCGGGAGTGGGGAGCCTCTTACCCAGGTAAACGGCCAAAGCCTGCGCCTCGTACCAGTTAAGGACTGCTTTCTCCTCGCCGGTCCGGTCCGGCGGCGGGATGGACGACGGGTATACTGTGCTGATACCTGCCCCGGCCAGGGTGTAGGACAGCCCTTCGGCTGACCACCATCCGGGGATAGTATAGCCCCCCGCCAGGACAAAACTGGAGAGGTCTTGGCTGTTCAGGGGCCTTTCATCCACCAGCAGCCGGGTATCTGCACCGCCCCCGGGAATCCCGGCCATTCCCCTGGCGGCCGGTATCAGGGTGGAATCCACCCTGAGCCACAGAGTCGGCTCGCCGTCCTCCCCTGACAAGCTTTCCGCTGCAGCCCATCCTGTCGAAAGCCCGCGGTGTCCGAGGTAGCTCTCGATCACCCCGGCCAGGTTGATAGAATAATGCCTGTACTCTCCCTTGCAGGAAAGTGTATTCCCATCCGGGCTCAGGTTGAACACGAAGTCTCTCATGGTGTAGGGCATCCTGAGACGGAAAGCCTCGCGGCAGTATTCCACGTCATAGCAGACCGCCTCCGCGGCGTTCACCTCGAGCATCAATGAGCCGTAAGTGAAAAAGAGGCGGGAGTCCTCCAGGTCCGGGGCGGCAAAGCTGCCATACCATTTGCCGCGCCGGATGTCGAGAAGCCGGATGCACGAATCCCCGGCTTTCACTGCCAGCAGCCTGGAATCCGGGCTGATGGTAAACTCCCGGACACCATGCCCGCTTTCCCGGGGAGCTCCGGTCCGGATGTAGATTTTCTCCGCTCCGACCAGGTAAAGGTTAACGACCGAGGCGCTGTCTGTCCAGGCCAGGAACTCGGTATCGGTGGAAACGGCAAACCGGCTCGCCGCCGGGTCGGAGACAGTCTCCCGGTAGTTGTCGGGGTCCGCGTGCGGTATCTCCAGGACCCGGCCCTGCATTATTACCAGGGTCTTCCCATACCGGGCCGATTCAAACCGCTCGACCGCGGAACGGCTCCGGTAAAAAGGGCTGGTGTCGAGGTAAGGCACCCACACCTGGCTGCCGTTGTCCAGGGTGGCCAGCAGGCAGTGGAGCTTGTTTATCAGCCTGATATTCCTGACCGGCCGGCCCGGATCCAGTGTCCGGTTGTAAGTCTCGCAAGGACTTTGCAGGTGAATCAAGCCCGGGTCCTCCCTGGTGGACCAGGCCACAGCCATCGCAACGTCATCTATGGCATGGAACCTTAGCGCCGGCGGCAGCAAAATAGGCCGGCCGGGCGCCCGGTGATGCCAGAGCAGCAAAGTCTCCCCGCCCTCGAGAGTCAGCCGCAGGTGATCCCCCTCGGCTGCGAGCCCGGCCGGTGAGCTGCCTTCTTTCAGCCAGCCCACCTCCAGGCAGGCCGGGCAGTCAAGTATCTCTCCTGCTCCGCGACCGGAGCTGAAAAACGGATTGGGTTCCAAGGCAGTAAAAATATGAGCAACAGGGTCGCCCGGAATGAACGAGAAAAAACCATCCTGCAAAATAAACAGCAATCCCTTGCGGGAAGGCTCCTCCAGCACCAGGGCGAGCCGGCCGGCCGGGACCTGGAGCTCCAAGGGATCGAACCCTCCGCCCATGTCCGCCAGGCGGCAGAAGCCCTCCCGGTCTATCCACACGAAAAGCCGGCAGCCCGGAAAATACCGCCAGGACTCCACGTCCCGGATCTCCGCCAGGACAGTGTCTCCGGCATAATCATATATTACCTTGCGGCTGCTGTCCCGATACGAGATGACCGCGATGTTGCCGGGCAGGAATTCAAACCCCTCCACCAAACGGGCCATCTGGGTACCGGAAAAAGTCAGCAGCCCCTGCCTGGCCGAGCAGGCAGAAAGGCTGCCTTGGCTGTCGATAAAAAACGCCCCGTCTCCTCCCGGGAAATACCGGTGGTAAGCCACATCCCGGAGGTCGGCCAGCACGGCGCCTGCGGCGTAATCGTACATCACTTTACGGGTGCTGTCCCGGTATGAGATGAAGACTGCGCTGCCGGCCAGGTACTCCACGCCCTCGACCCGCCGGGAGACCAGGGAGTCGCTGACAGTCAACACCCCCTCCTTCAGCGACCAGATGGATAGGCTGCCTCCGCCATCGATGGAAAGGGCCCCGTTCCCTCCCGGGAAACTGACGTGTCTGAAGGCGGATGTATCCGCAGAGGAAAAAACTACCGCGCCTCTGATGAAATCGAAGAGAACCCTGGCGGTGTCGGCCAGTTTCAGCTCGGCCAGTCCTGCAACCACTGTTTTGCCGTCCGTTATCCCCCCGGCACTCTCCAGGGCCGGAACCCGCTCGGGCTGCCTGGTTTCGGGTTTCCAGCGCCAGGCTTCCCCCCGGTCGTCCACGAATAATAAATCCCTGGGGTCGAGCCCTTCCAGCACCACGCGGCAGTGAAAGAACATCCGCAGGCTCTCCAGGTCCACCACGCTGGTGAATTCAGGCGCCCGGGCAAGAAGCAGCGCACGCACCGGGTCATGAGACAGGCAGAGGTCGAGATCCCGGCCCTGTGGAAACTGGTACTGCCAGTCGGTTCCCAGCGTCCTGAGAGTCAGCACCCCTGTTTCCCTGTGGTAGCAGGCCACCGTCGTGTCGCCGACCAGGATGAACGGATCGCCCTTAGCGGCGTAATCTGCATAAAGCAGCTCGCCGTCCGAGTTTCTGTGAATCTCGAACCGGCGGTCGTCCGTATCATTCAGCCTGAAAGATAAATTCTGCCCCCCCATTGCGAAGGACCCGGGAGCTTGCAGGCGGGTGATGAAAGGGGTCAGTTTTACGCTGCTTTTTTGCCGGAGGTCCATCAAGGCCCCGGAAGTGTCGGAGAAGAGCACAAGATAAAATCCCGAGTTCTCCGCCCCTTCAATGAGATGGCTGGCCGGTTCTTCCTCCAGGCGGGCCTGCACCACCGGTTTCATGAACTCCAGGTCCCAGAGCTTCAAGAACGAGCCCTGTTCCAGAGTTCCCAGGACCTGCCGGCCAGGATAATAGAAACAGCGTTTTTCCCAGATTTCTCGCGGGACATAGATACTGTCGATAACCGGGGGGATCTCTGCCTGGACTGAATCCAGTAAGGACTTTTTCAGGATGTCGACAGCCTGCGGGGAAAAAACGAAAGGAGTCGATGCTGGCAGGGACTTACTCAGTTTCAGGCATCCGGTGTAGAGACGGGTCGCCTCGGCATCCAGCAGCGCGGCGGCAGTCTTTCCGGCCTGCCAGGCGCCGTAGCGGGCGCGGAGAAACAGCAGAATGGCGTTCGCCTGGTCGTATTTGCCCGCATTCTGCCGGCTGCAATACTGCTCCAGCAGCCAGTCCGACCGTATCTCCGAGCGCTCCAGCCCGGCGTTTCTGACGATTAAAACCGCAACAAAGATAACGGTCGTTATCGAGGCGGCGTAAATTGTAGCCTTCCGCAAGGTCCTCATAAACTCCCGGTTCGGCAAGGACAGTTAATAGTCCGGTATGATACTAAAATATCGCCGGATCGATATGGATGGTTACCGATTATCTGTCAAGCCCGGAAGGATTTTCTGCCTCGGGCTGAATTGGCTAGCGAGCGCATCCCCCTGCAGCTTGGCTCTCGGGGGGTCTTCAATCCCGCTGATTTGTTTCATCTCCGGATTGAAAGTAAGGTTGCAAATATCAGGCCATTTGTCAATTCGCACCATCAGAAAACCGCCGGGGCAAATGGTTTTTCCCTGTCCGGACCAATTGGCCTGATATTTGCTTTATCTTTTTTGTTTGTTATATTGTCTTTTTTCAGAGTTTCTAAAGGCACCCGATACAGCCGGTAACAAACGATTTAGCGGCTTTCCCCTTTTTTCGGTAATCCCGCTGCTCAGGATCTATTCCGTGAATTACCCGCTTGCAACAACCAGAGAAAAAATCATTGTCGCTGCCTATTCGCTGTTTTGTTTTTTCCTGCTCAGCATTTATTCCCCCTGGAATTTCATGCCGTCGATGATCGGCGCTCAATATGCAGACATGATCGGCGAGCCGTTCAATGTCCTGCGGTCGGACCTGAGGGTCAGGGCCTTCAATCCGCTGCTGGCAACTCTGGTCGGCATAAACCCATACGGATGGAATTATTTCCTCTATTTCTGCCTGGTGCTGGGCTCGGTATATTTCTCGTTTTATTTCCTGCGCGAAAACTTTGCCCTGGCTCTTTTGATACCTTCAACCATTATTACCACCTGGATCAGTCATGCCTGCAACCTCTGGCCGGGATACCCGGATATCTTATGCCTGATACCTCTGGGACTGGCGCTGACTACCCGCAGTACGCCGCTCAGCCTGTTTTTTTTGGCAGCAGGCATCCTGTCTCACGAGGCGGCCCTTTTCTTTTTGCCGTTCGTGCTGTTATACAGGCACTTCTATCTGGCAAAGATCGATATCAAATCCCGGCCCGTTATATATTTCCTGGTATTCCTGTTTCTTTATTTCTCCATCAGGATATTCCTCTCGCTGCGCGGAGATTTCTATTCGATCAGCGTATATTTCTACTGCCTGCTGGGGAAAACCAGTCCGAGGGCCACAGAGCCGGGCCGGGTACTGGGCACGGGTTTTAAAAACCTGTTCTCGCTCAAGAATTTATTTTTCTCGTGGGGCCTTTGGCTGATATTTCCCATTGCAGGCCTGTATAAGCTGGCAAGAGGGGAAAAAGCAAAAATATTTGTCTGGGCGGCGTACGCTGTCGGGTTCCTGATGATCTTTGTCGATCCCGGTGATTACGAGAGAAGGTTTCTCTACCTGGCAATACCGGTGATCGGCTCTTTCAGGATCCTCTTCAGGCAGTACAGTAAGCCTCAGGCTCTGCTCGTGGCGATAATGGCTGCGGCTCACTTCTTCATACCAGGCCATTTCTGCAGGCAGGGTGCTGTGCTCGCCGCCGAAAGGATAGAAAAAACGATAGTGGACATCAGGCAAAACGGGATACCCCGCCGCCTGGAATACTTTCCGTTCAAGCGCATGCATCCTTATGAAGAGGAGAAAGAAATGCCTGCTCAGCCCAGCCATTGAGCAAACCCCGGATTGGTTCTTATTAGCAGGTAACTCTTTCATTATTAAGCTAAGCGACAAATCCCGACATGAAAATAGTTCTGTTAAATCCTCCCAGTCCTTTCCTCATGGACCAAAAAGCCTTTCTTCCCCTGGGGCTGCTGTACCTGGCGGCTTATTTGAAAAAAAACTCGGGCCACCAGGTGGAAGTCTGCGACCTGGCCGGAAAAGAGGATGAACTGGAAAATGCGCTGACCGGGATCGATGCCGACCTGTTCGGCCTGACCGCCACCACTCCGCAATATCCTCCGGCCAGGGAGATCCTGGCCATACTGCGCAGCCAAAAACCGGGTTCCAAAGTAGTCCTGGGCGGCGTACATGCTACTTCCGCACCTGAAACCTGCAAGGCGGAAGGCTGGGACCACGTTGTCCTTCACGAAGGCGAGCAGGCCCTGGTCGCCCTGGCAAACGGCCTGGAAGAAAAAAGAGAAATACCGCTATTGTTCCAGTCCAGCTACATCTCTGACATAGACACCATTCCCTATCCGGCGATAGAGATGCTGGATTACTCCAGCTACGGTTACAGCATCGACGGGCACAAAGCCCTAACACTGATTACCAGCCGG
>JAFGTO010000047.1 GCA_016934095.1 Candidatus Glassiibacteriota bacterium | reverse complement strand
GGGAGTGGCCTCCCGCTTACCGGATAAAAACCAATGAGCCGGCAGAAGGCCTCGCCCTGGTTCCCGCCCGAGAAAATAGCTTGCCCAATTGGATTTAAAGTCTTATTTTAAACATTCTGTTTATCGCTGAAGTTTTCCGGTTGCCCTGTAGGCTTACCATGACACCAGGCCATCGGCACCTGTTTTAGACTGCATTTTTCAGGCTGATGGTCTTTATTGTCGGTTTTTAAGCTTTCAGTTTCCTATGAAACCCATACTCCCGGACATTCGCTGCCCGGAATGTCCCTTTAAAGACAGCCCCAAAGAATACTGCGGTATCTTCGCGGCATACGACCTGCCGAATGCGGCGAAGTCCACCTATTACGGCCTCTATGCCCTTCAGCACCGCGGCCAGGAAAGCGCCGGGATTGTCAGCACCGACGGCAGCCAGTTTTTCTCGCACCATGGCATCGGGCTGGTCTCGGACATTTTCGGCGATGCCGGGACCCTGGACTCGCTCGAGGGCCGGGTGGCTGTCGGACACAACCGCTACTCCACCACCGGCGGTAAAAACATTCACAATATCCAGCCGCTGACCAGTAATTTCAAGGACGGGTACCTGGCGATCGGGCATAACGGCAACCTGGTCAACACCATCCAGCTCAGGGCCGAGCTGGTTGATTCCGGTGCGGTTTTCAACACGACCACCGATACCGAGGTTATCCTGCACCTGATCGCTCGCTCGCGTTACGGCAACCCGGTGGACAAGATCGCCGATGCCCTCGGTCAGGTAAAAGGGGCTTGCTGCCTGGTGATCCTGATCAACGATGAGGTTTTCGCCGCACGCGATCCCCGCGGCTACCGCCCGCTGTCTATCGGCAGGCTGGGAGATGGCTGGGTGGTGGCCAGTGAGACCTGCGCTTTCGATATTGTCGGAGTCGAGTTCGTAAGGGATGTCGAGCCGGGCGAAATAATAAGGATCAACTCTCAGGGCCTCGAAAGCTACAGGCCGTTCCCGGCCGCCAGGCTCCAGCAGTGCGTTTTCGAGCTGATTTATTTCTCGAGGCCCGACAGCAGGGTTTTCGGCCACAGCGTGGACCGCACCCGCAGGCTGTTCGGGCGCAGCCTGGCCCGCGAGCACCCGGTAGAGGATGCAGACATAGTGATCTCGGTCCCGGACAGCAGCAACTCCGCATCGCTCGGGTTCGCCGAAGAAAGCCAAATGCCCTTCGAGCTCGGACTTATCCGCAACCACTATGTCGGCAGGACATTCATCCATCCCAGCCAGAGTATCCGCGACATCAGCGCCAGGATAAAATACAACCCGGTGCGCGAGGTGCTCGAGGGCAAAAAGGTGGTAATCGTCGATGACTCGATAGTCCGGGGGACCACCAGCCGCCGGCTGATCAGGATGATCAGGCAGGCAGGCGCCAGCCAGGTGCATTTCCGTGTCAGCAGTCCGCCGATCCGCTTCCCCTGCTTCTACGGGATCGACATGCCCACGCGCAGCGAGCTGATAGCCGGCAGCCACTCTGTCGAGGAGATCAAGACCTATCTGGGAGTGGATTCCCTGGCCTATCTCAGCGAGGATGGGCTTTACGACCGGACGGACCTGGACAGGGACGACTACTGTATGGCCTGTTTCAACGGGAACTATGCGGTCAAGTTCGAGGAAAATTTTCGCAAGCTGATGTATGAAGAAGTCCAGACTTCGCTGCTGGAAGACAAACCGCTCGAATGATCAATTATACTGTCGGGCGGCAGCGGGACTTTACCGGCGTTCTTATCACCGGAAGACTGATTAAACCTGTCAACTTAAAACTCTTTGGGAAAAGAGTGGATTATTTCTCTGGCAAGCCCTGTGGCGAAAACCTCGTCCGTTTACAGACCGGGTCCTTGGACTGTGGGCTTGTAAGCTTGTAAAAAAACAACTTTTTTCGGAGGAATCGCATGAGTGCCAAATACGTCTATCTCTTCGGAGCGGGTAAAGCCGATGGTACCGCAGAGATGAAAAATCTCCTGGGCGGAAAAGGTGCCAACCTGGCGGAAATGAGCAACCTGGGCATTCCTGTGCCTGCGGGTTTCACTATCACCACCGAGATGTGCACCGTTTACTATAAGATGAACCGCAACTATCCCCCGGAGTTGGATCAGCAGATCCGCGAGGCCATGACCTATGTCGAGAAGGCCATGGGCGCGAAGTTCGGGGACAGCCAGAACCCCCTGCTGGTTTCAGTGCGCTCCGGAGCCCGGGTTTCCATGCCGGGTATGATGGACACCGTGCTCAACCTCGGGCTGAACGACCAGACGGTCAAGGGCCTGATCGCCAAGAGCGGCAACGAGCGTTTCGGCTGGGACAGCTACCGCCGCTTCGTCCAGATGTACGGCGACGTGGTGCTGGGCCTCAAGCCTGAAAGCAAGGATGAGGAAGACCCCTTCGAGCTGGTGCTGGAAGCCAAGAAAGAGGCTAAAGGGGTCAAGCTGGATACCGACCTCACAGCCGGGGACCTCAAGGAACTGGTCGCCGAATTCAAGGAGCTGATCAGGGAACGCAAGGGCGTTGACTTTCCCGAAGATCCCTGGAAGCAGCTCTGGGGCGCGGTCGAGGCCGTTTTCGGTTCCTGGAACGGTGCCCGTGCTATTAAGTACCGCGCGCTCAACAAGATCCCCGGGGACTGGGGGACTGCGGTCAATGTCCAGGCCATGGTCTACGGTAACATGGGTGAGGACTGCGGCACCGGGGTGGCTTTCACCCGCGACCCGGCCACCGGGAACAACATGTTTTTCGGGGAATACCTGATCAACGCCCAGGGCGAGGACGTGGTAGCCGGTATCCGCACTCCTCAGCCGGTCAACAAGTCCACCAAGACCGATGACAGCCAGGTAACCCTGCAAGATGCCATGCCCGAGGCATATAAGACTCTCGAGAAAATCTACCTGAAGCTCGAGAAGCACTACAGGGAGATGCAGGACATCGAGTTCACCATCCAGAAAGGCAAGCTCTGGATGCTGCAGACCCGGCGCGGCAAGCGCACCGCCCAGGCCGCGCTGTGTATAGCGGTGGAAATGGTCGATGAGGGGCTGATCGACAAGCAGACCGCGGTCGAACGGATCGAGCCGTCGCAGCTCGACCAACTGCTGCACCCGACTTTCGATCCGAAAGCAGTGAAGAAAGTGATCGCCAAGGGTCTGCCCGCCTCTCCGGGAGCCGCCAGCGGCCGGGTGGTTTTCAACTCGGACGATGCCGAGGAATGGGCCGCCAGGGGCGAAAAAGTGATCCTGACACGCATCGAGACCAGCCCCGAGGATATCGGCGGCATGAACGTGGCCCAGGGAATCCTGACCGCTTTCGGCGGAATGACCAGCCATGCCGCGGTAGTGGCCCGCGGGATGGGCAAGTGCTGCGTGGCCGGAGTGGGAGCGATCAAGATCAACTACAAGGAGAAAAAGCTGACCGTGGGCAGCCAGGTAACCGTGAAAGAGGGAGACTGGATCTCGCTGGATGGCAGCGCAGGCGAGGTGATGCTCGGCCAGGTGCCCACGGTACAGCCGGAACTGAGCGGCAATTTCGGCAAGCTGATGAGCTGGGCCGATGAAATCCGCACCACCGGCGTGCGCACCAACGCCGATACGCCCCACGACAGCGAAGTGGCGATCAAGTTCGGCGCAGAGGGGATAGGCCTCTGCCGCACCGAGCACATGTTCTTCGAGGGCGACCGTATCATCGCAGTCCGCGAAATGATCCTCTCCGATGATGTCGAGGGTCGCAAGAAAGCCCTGGCCAAGCTCCTGCCCTACCAGAAAGATGACTTCTACGGGATTTTCAAGGTAATGGACGGCCGCCCGGTCACCATCCGGCTGCTCGACCCGCCGCTGCACGAGTTCCTGCCCCACGAGGAAGATAACCAGGCTGAAATGGCCAAGGAGATGGATGTCCCGGTCGAAACCATCAAAGCCAAGGTCGACTCGCTCCATGAATTCAACCCCATGCTCGGCCACCGCGGATGCCGCCTGGGGACTACCTACCCGGAAATCTCCGAGATGCAGGCCAAAGCCATCTTCGAAGCCGCCTGCGAGCTGAAGAAAAAGGAGAAGATCGAGAGCCATCCCGAAGTGATGATCCCGCTGGTGGGTACGGTCGGCGAGTTCAATAACCAGAAAGCGATCATCGACAAGGCGGCCGAAGAGGTGTTCGCCGCCCAGGGAGTCAAGGTGCATTACATGGTAGGCACCATGATCGAAATCCCCAGGGCCTGCTTGGTTGCCGACAAGATCGCCGAAAACGCCGAGTTCTTCTCTTTCGGCACCAACGACCTGACCCAGATGGGTTTCGGCTACAGTCGGGACGATGCCGGCAGGTTCCTGCACGAATACGTAGTAAAAGGCATCCTGCCGGAAGATCCCTTCCAGGTACTGGACCAGGAGGGAATCGGCCAATTGGTGCAGATGGGTATCGAGCGCGGCCGCAAGTCCCGCCCGAATCTCAAGGTCGGGATCTGCGGTGAGCACGGCGGAGAACCCAAGAGCGTGGAGTTCTGCCACCGGGTCGGCATGAACTATGTCAGTTGCTCCCCCTACCGTGTCCCGGTGGCGCGGCTGGCCCTGGCCCATGCCGCGCTCAAGGATAAAAAATAGTCCGAGATTGATACTGCAACGGCAAAAAAGCGGCTCCAGAGCTCGGGAGCCGCTTTTTTTATTCTCAAGTCTGACCAGCCTTGCTTTACAGGCTGATCTATTGGATGACCGCGAACCTGCCCATCTGGGTTTTGCCGGTGGCCAGGTCTTTGACGTGATAAATGTACCAGCCGCTGGAGACCAGCATGTTGTACCGGTTCTTCAGGTCCCAGAACTCTGTGCCGCCCTTCCAGTTGTGATCGAGCTGCCCTACCCTCCCCTCGTGCGCCAGGACCTGCACCAGGTTCCCGCTCAGCGTATAGATCCTCACCGAACAGCGCATCGGC
>JAFGTO010000364.1 GCA_016934095.1 Candidatus Glassiibacteriota bacterium | reverse complement strand
TTTCCGCCCTCCCCCGGAAAAGTCTAAAAATTTCCATACCTTTGTTGCCTCATTGTATAAAACCGTCAGAAAACGACAGGGGGCACGGACCGGCCGTGCCCCCTGTCGTTTAATCCGATGCCGGACCTGCTTTACCCCAGCAGGGCATGAGCATCTGTCAGCTTACGGCCCAGCGGCAGGCCGTAAGCGCAGCGCACCCTGCAGGCCGTGCAGTCCTCGCAGGCCGCGGCGCTCGCATTACCCAGGGCTGCGTATTCTCTCCGGGCCTGCCGGGCCATCCCGCCGCCGTATCCTACCGCGTACATGTGCAGCCGGTTCACCCCGGCGATATCCACCCCCTCGGGGCACCGCCCGCTGCACTGCCCGCACATCCTGCAGTACCAGGCGCTGTAGCTCGCGGCGTATGCCTCGAGCAGGCGCTTGTCCTCCGTGTTGAGGGCACCGGCACCCATGGCGTTCGCATCCTCTTCGATCTCCTGGAAATTCCCCATGGCCGTGGCCGTGGTCTTCATGTAGGGATTCTGCAGGATCCATTTCAGGGCCGCGCGGTAGGTCTGCACCCCGGTACCTTCTTTCTTGAACCCTCCCGAGCAGCCTTTCATGGCGATGAAATCGATGCCGGCCTTGCCGCAGCTCTCGATAGCCCGGGCCAGTGCCTGGCTGTCCCATTCATTGTAGCTGCCTCCCAGCATGTGCTCGTAGGAGCCCATGAAATTATAGGGGACCATGATCACCTCGTGGAACTTGTCCCGGGCGGCCAGCTCGAGCAGCTCGATAAAATTGCTGTGGCTCGAAAACCCGAAAGTGCGCACCTTGCCCTGCTCCCTGGCCCGCGAAAAAAACTCCCTGACCTCCGGTGAATCGAGGTGCTCCGGCTTGCTGGCCCCGTGGATCAGCATGCTGTCGATGTAATCGGTGCCCAGGGCGCTGAGGCTGCTCTCCAGGTCTTTCTGCATCTTCTCCAGCGAGGCGAACCTCACCTTGGAGTTGATCACCACCTGCTGTCTCCTGCCCTTGATCACTTTGCCCACCATCACCTCGTTCTGGCCGTTGGCATAAGACCGGCCGGTGTCGAGGAAATTAATCCCCAACTCCAGGGCGTAGTCCACCAGCCTCGGGTTCATGGTGCGGCTGGCCCCGAAACCGACCTCGGTAACCTCAATCCCGTCTCTTCCCAGAGTGCGGTAAGCGATCTTAGGCCTGGCAGGGGCGGTATCTGCAGGCGCGGCGGAATCCGCCGTGCCGGCCGGGGCGGGACTGGAATTCCCGGAGCCGGAAGGGGCGACTTTCTCTTCCCGGGAAGAAGACTTGCCGCAGGAAACTCCGAGACCCAGGCCCAGAAAAGCTTTGCCACATCCGCCTAAAAATGTTTTGCGGTCTATTTTCTCGTGTTCAGTCATGCCTGCCCCCGGTAATAGGGTTCGACTGCCTTTTCGCCGTCCTCTCGTGGAAATAATAGCAGAAAGAAAAATCTTTGTCAACCGGGGGCACCCGCTCCCGTTATTTCTCCAGCAGGAAATCTTTTCCGCTTTCCCTGCCGATCGAGACAGTCGGACCCAATGACCTTACTCCTTATATTTTAGTTGTTTAGGCTGCATTCCAGCCAGCGCCGGGGCTGGAACAGGAATTGCATTTTCATCAGGCGACTGTTTTACTTATCCATTCTTCGCGGAACCGGAAATGAAAGCCATTAAAACAGCCGCCCAGTTGGTCCAGGTTATCTTTTTCCTCTGCGCGCTCAGTATCTTATGGGGAGCCGAAAGCTGGATTACCCACAGAGAGCTGTCCTGAAGGGCCGCTCCCCGCACCAGCCGCAGAGACCCGGCAACACTCGGTTACTCCGCTGACCGCGCAGAGCGGCCGTCCGGACGCAACTATGCGTCAAACCCATGATCTTGCCCCCGGCAGATACCGGACGCTTGAAAAACCACATCCCTGCCTGATGCAACTTCTCCCCCTGTACGCGGTTAATAAGCAATAGCAAAAAAAAGTCGCTTAAAACCTGCACGGGTTTTATTTTTATAGGGTATTGTCCATTTGTTCAGGCCCGGTAACCCGGGTCAGCTTTCACTTAGATAATCAAGGAGAGGCCGATGCAGGCTGGGATCCTAGGGTTTCCGCGCATCGGGGCGGACCGGGAGCTTAAGCTCGCCACCGAAGCATACTGGCGTGCGGAGATAGATCTTGCGGAGCTCGAAAACAGAGCCAGGGCCGTGCGGGTCGAAAACTACGGTTTCCTGAAATCCGCCGGCCTGGATCTGATCCCGGCGGGGGATTTTTCCTACTATGACAAAGTGCTCGACACCTGCTGCATGACCGGTGCGCTCCCCGGGCGTTTCAGCTTTGAACCGGGACAGGTGAGCCTCGAGTCTTATTTCGAGCTGGCGCGGGGGGCCAGGACCGGCCGGGGCAACATCCACCCCATGAGCATGGTCAAGTGGTTCAACACCAACTACCATTACCTGGTGCCGGAGCTCGACCGCGGGACTGTTTTCTCGTTCCGCGACAGCACGGTCCTGCGCCTGGTGGATGAAGCCCTCGAGCTCGAGGTTCCTGCCATGCCGGTGCTGATCGGCCCGGTGAGCTTCCTGCTGCTGGGGCGCCCGACCGACGGGGTGGAGCCGCTGAGCCTGCTCGAGAGCCTGCTGCCGGTCTACCGGGAAGTACTGGAAGCCCTGGCCGCCAAGGGTGTCCGCTGGGTACAGATGGACGAGCCGTGTTTTGCCGGCCCGGTCGGGGACCGGGCCCGGGACGCCCTGAAAACGGCCTACACAGCCCTGGCGCAGGCGGCGGACCCGGCAGGGATAGTGGTGCAGACCTATTTCGACCACGTGGGGGCCAACTACGATACCCTCTGCGCCCTGCCGACGGCCGGTCTGGGACTGGACTTTGTCCACGGCCCGGACAACCTGGATTTCATCGAGCGCAAAGGTTTCCCCGGCGACAAGACCCTTTTCGCCGGGCTGGTGGACGGACGGAGCATCTGGGTCTGCGACCCGGACTCCGTGCTGGCCCTGGCCGGCAGGCTCCTCGAAAAAATCGACAGTGAAAACCTGGTGCTTTCCTCGAGCTGCTCACTGATGCACGTGCCGGTAACTGTGGCGCCGGAAACCCACCTGCCGGCTGAGGTCTTCAACTCGATGGCCTTTGCCCGCGAAAAGGTGCGGGAGCTGGTGGCCCTGGCCCGGACCATCGGCGGGCAGGCCGGGCCCGGAGACACCCTGGTCCTGGAGAGGGCGCGCCAGGCGCTGGCCGCCGGCAGGAGCGGCCCGCTGAAAAAGTCTTCCGCGGTGCGGGAGCGTATCGGGGCCCTCACCCCGGAAAGCTTCGCCCGCTCATCCCCCTCCGCCGCGCGGCTGGCGGCCCAGGCGAAAACCCTGAAACTGCCCCTGCTGCCGACCACTACCATCGGCAGTTTCCCCCAGACCGCCGAGGTGCGCAAGCTGCGCGCCCGCTTCAAAAAGGGTGAGCTGACAGAAGAGCGATACAAACAGGCGATCAGGCAGGAGATCCGCAAAGTGGTGGAGCTCCAGCAGGAGATCGGCCTCGACGTGCTGGTCCACGGTGAATTCGAGCGCACCGACATGGTGGAGTATTTCGGCGAACAGCTCGAGGGCTTCTATTTCCTGAAAAAAGGCTGGGTGGTATCCTACGGCAGCCGCTGTGTCAAGCCGCCGGTGATCTACGGGGATGTCTCCCGGCCCGGGCAGATGACTGTCGAGTGGTCGCAGTTCGCCCAGTCCCTGACTGCCAGGCCGATGAAAGGCATGCTGACCGGTCCGGCGACCATCCTCAACTGGTCGTTCGTGCGGGATGACATCCCGCGTAGCGAGGTCTGTTTCCAGGTCGCCCTGGCAGTCCGTGATGAAGTGGCCGACCTGGAAAAAGCCGGGATAAAGGTGATTCAAATCGATGAGCCGGCCCTGCGCGAGGGCCTGCCCCTGCAGCCGGAAAAGCGCAGCGAGTACCTGCGCTGGGCGGTGGATGCTTTCCTGCTGGCCAGCGCCTCAGCGGGAGCAGAAACCCAGGTGCATACCCACATGTGCTACAGCGATTTCAACACGATAATCGACCAGATAATCCGCATGGACGCCGATGTTATCTCAATCGAGAACTCGCGCGCCGGCGGGCGCCTGCTCGGTGTTTTCCGGGAGCGGGAATACCCCAACCAGATCGGCCCCGGGATCTGGGACATCCACTCGCCGCTGGTGCCCGGAGAGGAAGAGATAACCGGCCGGATCGAATCGATCCTCGAGGTGCTGCCGGCCGGGAAAGTCTGGGTCAACCCGGACTGCGGCCTGAAGACCCGCGGCTACCAGGAAGTCGAGCCCTCCCTGCGCAACATGGTGGCATCGGCCCGGAAAGTGCGCGCCCGGCTCGAAGCACAGCAGGGCCGGCCGGTAACTCCTCCCGGGGTCCCCGGGGAAACGGGGGCGGAAGCTTCCAGCGACAGCCAGGCGAAGCCTCGATACCACGGACAGATCCTGGAGATAATCAGGGGCGCTTTCGGCACCTCTCCCGGCCTGAGCTACCACTCGGTCTTCCTCTTCCCCCTGGTCGAGCGGGGGGAGTCCAGGTGGGGCTTCCTGATAGCCACCCGCCGGGAGAGCGAGGAGCGCCTCGAGCTGGCTGCCTATTCTTATGAGATCAGCGACCAGGGCGAGGTGAGCAAGAAGCTGGAAAGCCGGAAAGCCAGTCTGCCCGAGGACAAACTGGATGAGGTCCTCGAGGGGTTGATCCTGAGAATGGATGAGCTGGAGGGCAATTACCGGGAAATCGACCTGCGCGGCCGGGGAGACTCGCAGGCACAACTGGAGCACCTGGAAAAAATTCTGCTGGGAGCAATGGATGGGACCCGGACCGACTCGCCGGAGGGCCTGCAGCCAGGGGAAAGTGCTGAGCACGAGCGGCACCCTGGCCACGGTGGAAGTGAACCGTAGCACGATGTGCGAACACTGCCCGGAAGCCGGGGGCTGTATGCCGCAGCAGGAGAATAGCCGCCTTAAACTCGCCCGTGCCTCGAATAGCCTGGGTGCAAGGCCCGGCGACCTGGTGGAGCTGTCCATCGATGACGGGGTGATCCTCCGGGGGGCTTTCGTGATCTACCTGGTCCCGGTGATTTTCCTGATTGTCTTCGTGATCGGCGCTGAGTACCTGAGGGTCCGCCTGGGCTGGGAGGAACCGGAGATCCTGGTGTCCGGCCTGGCCGGGATCCTGGGGCTGGCTGTCTCACTGGCAGTGGTAAGGCTGCTGAGCACCCGCTGGAAGTACCTGGCGGACGGGCGGCCCGAAATCAGCAGGATACTTCCCCCCGAAGAAAACGGCAACCAGGCCCGGACCGGTGTCAACCCGCCCGGGTCTGACGCATGATAACCCGGAAAACCTTTTTTTGCTTGTCCGGCACAGGCGGGACATACAAAAAGCTGTATTGTTATGCGTTCGGATTTGCCGGGGATTTCCGCGGGCCGGCGGACTCTGCGGCGGCCGCGCTACTCGCTGGGAAGGACATAACGCAGGTATTGGATAATCCGGGAATGTTTCGCCCGGTCGAACCGGTACCCGGCCTTTTCAGCCATCCCGGCTACCAGGGAATCGGCCATAGCCGCATCCATGCCGCCCCCGATCACGAAATCGGTGGAATGGCACTTGCTGCAGTAATTCTCGAAAAGAGCCTTGCCCTCGGCCAGCGCGACAGTATCCAGGTAGGCTGCGAAATTTTCCTCGGGCTGGCTGAAACCTATTTTCGGGGAGACGGCGCTCGAGATGAGCCGCGGCTGGTCACGGCGGCTCAAACGGGTGATATTCTGCGGGGACAGCCCGATCAAGAGCAGGCAGATAATGATCGAGGACAGTTTGATCGATCTCATGGGGGGAGTCCGGGAAATGTCAGCCTGTCCTGCAGTCCTGACTGGATCTATTGTTTTTCCAGGGGGATTTCCTGAATCCTGGGCCGGATATCCACCGGGAATTTGCGCCCAAACAAAAACTTGACAATCAACTGTATTCTACCGCAGAAAACTGCCGGTGTCAAGCGAATATTAATGAGGATTTTCAGTCTTGGATCTCAACATTTTCCGCTCTAAAGAAAATTATAAACTCCTTATAATCATTCTGTTCCAAATATTATGGCTCTTGCCCGGCCCTGGCCTGATGGCTCAGAGCAAGTACGCTGGGGAGTCTTTCAGCGTGGGGGTCGGAGCACGCGGACTGGGCATGGGCAGCGCCTTCCATACGCTGGCATCCGGGGCCGAGGCCCTCTACTGGAACCCGGCCGGCTTGGCCAGGACCGACCCGGAGGTGGACAACCACCTGGCTTTCATGCACAGCGAGCGTTTCAGCGGAGAGGTGGACTACAATTTCATCGGCTATGCCAGGCGGCTGCCTGGGAAGGACCGCCGGAGCGTGGCAGGCATCGGGCTCATCCACCTCGGGGTGGGAGGGATCCCGGTAACCAGGCTGGAGGACCCGGACCGGGAGCTGGGCCCGGACAACCGGCCGGTGATCGAGCGCTACAGCTCCAAGAACGACTTCGTCCTGCTGGCGGGCCTGGCCCGCCGGTTCCCGGGCAACGGCTGGCTCGGCGGGAATGTCAAGGTCATCTACCTGCGCCAGGAGGGCGCCAGTGCCAGCGGTTTCGGCATCGACATCGGGGCGGTGCTGCCAGTCAGGCTCGCCGGCGTCGAGCTGCTCGCCAGTCTCAGTGCCCGGGATGTCACCACCAGCTTCCTGGCATACTCCACCGGCAAGCGCGAGTACATCAAGCCCTGGATTTCCGCCGGGGTGGCCCTTGCCGAGGGGTTCAGGCTGCCGGGCGGGATGCTCAACGGCGCTTTCGAGGTCTCCATCCCGGTCGAGCGCAGGAGGAAGAACTACGCCTCAGATTCAGACTACCTGATGAGCCTGCTGCATTTCGGTGTCGAATACGCCCTCTACCGGAGGATGTTCCTGCGCGGCGGCCTGGATGAGAAACACCCGACTTTCGGCGCCGGGATTTTCGTGCGCTCCCTGGCCCTCGACTACGCCTGGATCGGCCACCGCGACCTGGACCAGACCCACCGCATCTCCCTGGGCTATTTTTTCTGAGGGCCCGGTTCCGGACCTCCGCTCCGGCCGCAAAAAAGCCCGGCAGGGATTAAATCTCCGCTGCCGGGCTTTTTAACAAGACAAGTAAACCCTTCTCAGCCCATGAACTCCTGGCGAAAAGCGATGCGCAGCACGCTGCCCACCGCCGGGGTCCCCGGCGGAAGCTGGTTGAAGTTCAGGAACCTGACATCGAACCACCAGTTACGGATGGGGGCTTCGTATACAGGATTCCCGTAAAACCAGGGGCCGTCGGCGTTCTCGCTGAGGAAAAGGTTGACGAACGAGCCATAAATGGTGCAGGTCCTGTTGCCCGAGACACTCCATTTCTCGAGGAAGCGGGGGAAGTTTTCCAGGCCGCCGTTGTAGTCCGCAGTGTTATCGGTGTCCCCGCTGAGGATAGCCAGGTAATAAGTGGTGCTGGAGGCGTTGTTGGCGGAGCCGCCGGTACTATCACGGTTGGCTGCATCGCTCCAGGCGTTGGAAAGCAGGTTCACCGCATCGGCCATTACCGCCGAGGGCTGCCAGTCGCCCGTATTGTAGTCGCCCTGGACATAGACCGCGTTGTCGGAACAGAAAGAGATGGGCCCGGGCAGGGTGGAGCAGTCGATCAGCTTGATCCCTTTGCGCCTGCCCGGCTGCTCCTCGATCGAGATATAGACAATGCCGTTGCCGATATCGCCCGGAGTGAGCCTGGAGACATCGACCACGACCAGGTCGACCCACTTTTTCTCGCGGTCGTCATAGAATGCTTCGTAGCTGGTGTCGATCGCCGCAGGGTCGACCAGGACGACCGGGGCGCCGCTCCGGTCCATGATATCGATTACGGACAAGGTGGAATCGACATAGATCCGCAGGTCCGCCTTCCAGTCCAGCCGCTCGAGCCTTAGAGCCGCCCCGTCTTCATCATCCCGCCGCTTGATGATTTCGACCGGCTCGATCTCCCTGGGGATCGGCATGCCCAGGGGGGTGATGTTATGGGCGCGGGTGCGCAGCCTTCCCCCGAAATCTTCATTGGTCTTAACCACCCAGCCCTCGTCGTTGCCCAGGTAGTCGAAAGTGTCGTAGTTCAGCCCGGTCCAGTTGCTGTCCGGGTCGGAGATCATGATCTTATTCCAGCCCAGGAATTTTTCCTCGTTGTATATGCGCATGCGGTAGAGGTCGCCGGCCACCGTAATATTGCGGTGGAAATACGTGATAGAGGTGGTACCCGGGAAAAAGTCGCTGTTGGTGTGTACCCGGCCGATCATGTCCATCTGCGCCCCGTTGTGGATCTCCAGGCTGTCGTTGTAAAAAACGCCGAACTGGAAGATGGGGATCTGGATCCCGTTGACCGCAACCATTATGGAATATCGGCTGTTGCCCGGCCCCACGACTTTCGAGGTGATGTCTATCGGCTGGTAGAGCCCGACCATTCCCAGGTACGGCCCGCTGTCGATGTTCCGGACAAAGCTCGAATCCGAGCGCTCGATTTTGTACTCGTCGAAACTGAAGCCCCTCAGCTCCGGTTGCAGGATCTCGGCCAGGTCTTTATCGGTGATAGTGCCCTGGCCGTCGAGTATGCTCTGGATATCCGAGAGCGCTTTCTCCACCCCGGCCTCGGCTGCATAGAACGCCCGGCTGTTCTGGTAGTAGTTGCCGGCCATGCGCAGGTCGATATTGGTGATCACCACCGCGCCGGCGGCCAGCAGGCTCAGTGCGGACAGGAGCAGCAGCATGGTGATCAGCGCCATTCCGCGTTCGTTTTTCCACATGCGGTAGCACATTTCCTCTCGTCCTCGCTGCTCAGGGGTTGAACGGCCCTCCGGGCGGCAGGTCTTACGCCCGTCAGTCGCCGTAGATAATGTTCCTCGGGGCGACAGTCGAGCTGAACTCCCGGCGGTAGTAATGGTCGCCCTGCTGGTAATGCGGGTCCGGCCTGGGGCTCCGGGCCATAAGCCTGACTATTACCGCCCTCAGGTCCATCGAGTCGTTGGTGTCGTCCCCGTCCTCATCATCCGCCAC
>JAFGTO010000363.1 GCA_016934095.1 Candidatus Glassiibacteriota bacterium | reverse complement strand
GCCCTGCTGCAATCCGGACGGCAGGGACAGGGTGCCGAAAAACAGCTTTATCGGTCTGCCCGCCGATACCATGAGCTATTACGGCCAGGGCACCACGGCGGACGGCAGGCTGTATCACTGGCCCTGGGTCAAAGAGTTCCATCCCATGGTGGATGATATCGGTTTTCTCGGGGGCTATTTCAACGATCAGGGAGTTAATCTCCAATGCGATGACATGTTTTCCCCGATGGCCGAGGAAACCAGAGCCATCCTGCGCCTGGCCAAGCTGGAAGCGCCGGATTTCGTGGTCAATGTCCATTCGCACGAGGAACTCGGCGAGTTTCTCCTGTGCGATTTTGTTCCCCCGGCAATGAGGCTCAGAAGTAAAGAAATCGCCGACCGTTACCTGAAGGTAATGAAAGAAGAGGAAGTGCCGCCGTGCCACTTCACCCGCGAGTTGAAAGACTCCCAGGGATTCTGGGCCATGGGGCTGACCGATGCGATCTACCATGCTTCCGGGGCCTTTTGCATGACTTTCGAGGGGCCGCACGGGTGCTCGGACAGCCTAGCCTGGAAGATCGGTTTTGACGGAATACTGGATACGCACCTGATCATGTACCGCGAGCTGTTACGGATCGGTCTTGAACCCGGCGGATTCAGAGGCAAGACCGGTGTTCCACGCGGGAACTGGAGAGATTGACAAACCTGATATCCGTCTTTAAACTGTTTCTTGCGTGTGGCAAAGTTGGTCAATGAGATGTTTTTTGCCTTATAATAAATATCACCGGGTTTGGAGACTCAAGTATGCGGATAAGCTATGAGCCGATGGAACTGAGGGCGAGCCATTCTTTGGATATAGCTCATGAGGGATTTTCTGGCAATGTCTTTCATAACGTGCTTGTTCGCATAGAATACGAGGGTATAATCGGGTTGGGGGAAGCGGCGCCGTTTTTTATCTATGGTGAGAACCAGCGGACATCGATGGCTGCAATGGAGAGCTTGGCCCCGGTGGTGAGACAGGCAGAAGATCCCTGGGGCGCGGAAAGTCTGATGCAGGAGATAGACTCGGCTCTGGCAGGCAACCAATCGGTCAAGGCGGCGATCGATATGGCCCTCTACGACCTTCAGGGGCAGCTCTGCGGTAAACCGCTGCACAGCCTGCTGGGGCTGCGGGCGGAGGATACTCCTCAGTCGACTTTTACCCTTTACCTCGATAGTCCGGAAACCCTGCGGGAGAAAGTCCGCCGGGTGGCCGACTGGCCCCTGCTGAAAGTAAAGCTAGGCGGCCAGTACGACCTGGAAGCAATAGAGCTTGTCCGTAAAGAAGCGCCGGACGCTGTCATCCGGGTGGATGCCAATGCCGCCTGGGAGCCTCACCAGGCCCTCGATATGATAAAAGAACTGGTGCGCTACCAGGTGGAGTTTGTCGAGCAGCCTCTTCCGGCGGCGGATCCGGAAGGCATGAGATGGCTCCATTCGCGCAGCCCCCTGCCCCTGGTGGCCGATGAGTCGTGCCTGCGGCTGGAGGATCTACCAGGGCTGAGAGGCCTTTTCGACGGTATAAATATAAAGTTGACCAAATGCGGCGGAATCCGTCACGCGCTCAAGATGATCTCCTGCGCCAGGGCGCTTGGCCTTAAAATCATGCTCGGCTGCATGGTGGAATCGAGTATCAGCCTGACCGCCGCCGGGCAGATAAGCCCGCTGGTGGACTATGCCGATCTGGACGGCAATACCCTGCTGGAACACGATCCGTTTATCGGCATGCAGTTCGACAAATGCAGGCTTGTGCTCCCCGCGGGACCGGGCTTGGGAGTGAAGTCTGCGGAGTGAGGGGTGCGAGAGTCGAGTTGAGCCGGGAGGGGTGCGGGCTGGCATCTTTTTTGCCCGGCTCCGGCCTGTTGCATTCTCCACCCGAAGATGATATCGCAAAAAAGCTGCCAGCCCGCACTTGCTCAGTCGTTCAGTATCCCTTTTCTGACTTCAGTATAGCTTTTATCCCGCCGCCTGCCTGATCCTTGCCACAATTTCATCGGGCAGGGGAGGCGCCTCTCCAGCGGCTGCATTCTGACGGACCTGCTGCTCGGTCTTGCCGCCGGGAATCACCACGCTTATCGCATCCGAGGCCAAAATATACTGCAAAGCCATCTGCGGCATACCGATCCCCAGCTCGGCCGCAATGGGCTTGAGCCTGTCCACCCTCTCCACCCAGTCGGCAAGTTGCTCGGGAGGTACACTGTGCGAGCGGTGGTCGTCCTTGCTGAAAGTGCTCTCGCGGGTGAACTTGCCGGTGAGGAAACCATAGGCCAGGGGCACGCGCGGGATAATGCCCGTGCCGGATTCTTCGGCCCTGGGCAGGAGTTCTTTCTCGGGTTCTCTCTGAAGGATATTATAGACAACCTGGATGCTCGACCCGAAACCGTGCTCGATCTGGCGCAGGCCGTGCTCTAACGGCCCGATCGAGATACCGTAGGCGCGCAGCTTGCCCTGTTTGATCAGCAGGTCCAGGGTCTCGGCAGAGGCCAGGGAGTCCTGGAAATCCTCCTCGCTGCGGGGCGTGTGCAACTGGTAGAGGTCGATATAATCGGTCTTCAGCCGGCGAAGGGAGTCCTCCACCCGTTTGGCGAGAAATTCCCCGGTGAAAATTTTTTTCCACTCTCCCTGCTCATCGGTGATATTGCCGCCCTTGCTGGCGATTACTACCCGGGAGCGGATCCTGGAAAAAGCCTTGGCCAGGAGTTGCTCGCTATGGCCTGCGCCGTAGACAGCCGCCGTGTCGTAGAATGTGACCCCGCTGTCGTAAGCGGCCTTGATCGCCCGCAGCGACTCGCGGTCATCCACGCTGCCCCAGCCGATCTGGAACT
>JAFGTO010000362.1 GCA_016934095.1 Candidatus Glassiibacteriota bacterium | reverse complement strand
GGGCCTGGATAGCATTTACCACGGCAGGCCGATGGACCTGTCCGAAGGCGGGTTTGCACTGGAGGAAGGGAGCAGTTTTCCTCCCGGAGAGCACGAGGTACGCCTGCACGCCGGGAACAAGGGCTTTGTGGGTATCGGCTTGCTGGAGCTGCAGGGAGGGCACGCCGGCTGCTTACGTCCGAAACGCCTGATACTGGAAGCGTTTCCTTTTGAATGAAACCGGGGAGAAGATCCCTGAGGGACACGGCTTCCGAACGTTTCGCTACTTTTCCGTATCCGGGCGTCACTCGGGCTGCGGTTCAGAGAAGGTTATGTATATGGAAATTACCGGTTCGCAATTTTCTGTTTTGCCGGAGGGAGTCCGCACCGCGGTTACTGTAGGAACGTTTGACGGTCTTCATCTCGGACATCTCAGGATTCTGGAAAAGCTGCTGGAAGTCTCCCGCCGCAGGGGCTTGCATCCGCTGGTAGCCACTTTTGACCCTCACCCGCGCCATGCTCTTCAGCCCCGGTCGAATCTGAAACTTCTCACCACTCTGGAAAAGAAGCTTTCACTGATGGCGGAAATGGGTGTCGAGTACGTGGCGCTGGTGAAGTTTACCCGGGCTTTTTCACTGGTAGAGCCCGCCGGGTTCGTGATCGATTACCTGCTGAACCGCTTGCGTATGGCGGCCCTGGTAATGGGTTACGACCACACTTTCGGCCGCGACCGCTCCGGAGATGAGAGGCTGCTGGCCGGTTTGTCCGACAGCCACGGTTTCTACCTGCTCAAGGTGCCGCCGGTGATAGTGGACGGCGCCCCGGTGTCCAGCTCCCGCGTGCGCCGCGCCCTCGAGCAGGGAGACCTGCCGGCCGCCGCGAGGCTGTTGGGCCGGTATTATTCATTTGACGGCCGGGTGGTCCCCGGGGCCGGCCGCGGGACCGGGCTCGGGCATCCCACGGCGAACCTGGTAGCGATCGGCCGGGACAAACAACTTTTCCCGGAGGGGATTTACGCGGCCGCGGTCGATCTGGACGGCCGGACAGTGCCGGGAGTCCTGCACTACGGCCCCAGGCCGACATTTGAGGACGATACGAAGACTCTGGAGATCAACCTTTTCGGTTTTTCCGGAGACCTCTACGGGTGCACCCTCGGGGTTTTCGTCCTCGAACGCATCCGGCCGGTTGCAGAGTTCGACAGCCCGCAGGCCCTGGTCCGGCAGATGGACCTGGATGATTCTGCGGCAAAGAAGATTTTCGCCAGGATCAACGACTCCGCTTTCTCTTTCAGTCAGGCGGTGTAGCTGGAGTTATCCGTTTGTCTTGACAGACCGATAAAGACATATCTATTGGAGGGTACAGCATGAGCATAACCAGGCAGGTTAAAGCAAAAAAGATCAAGGAGTTTGCTCTACACGAGCGGGATGTCGGCTCGGCGGCGGTACAGATCGCCCTGTTGACCGAGCGCATCCGCAACCTTACCGAGCACTTCAAGACGCATAAGAAAGACCATCACTCGCGCCGCGGGCTGTTAAAGCTTGTCGGCCGGCGCAAGAGGCTGCTCGAATACCTGAGAAACCAGGATTTTGATGCTTACAAAGATCTGATCGGCCGTTTAAAGCTGCGCAAGTAAACCGGTATAATTCCGCAGGGGCCGTTTTTATTTTTCAGCGGGAAACGGCAGGTCTTTTAACATTTTTCGCGGCAGGGAGTTTGAAAAAATATCAGCTTTCAGTCTCCCCGGCGTGAATGCAGATGATTCCATGAGTGGAATCGGAAGGAAATCATGATTCACAAAGTAGAAAAAGTCATCGGTGGCAGGACTCTGAGCATCGAGACCGGCCACGTGGCCAAGCAGGCGCACGGCAGCGCTCTGGTGCGATACGGCGACACGATGATCCTTGCAACGGTGGTAGCCAGCAAGGAACCCAAGGAAAACTGCAATTTTTTGCCTTTATTCGTGGACTACCGCGAGCGCTCGTATGCCGGCGGCAAGATCCCCGGCGGCTTTTTCAAGCGGGAGGGCCGGCCCGGCGAGAGAGAAATCCTCAGCGCCCGGATGATCGACCGCCCCATCCGGCCCCTGTTCCCCAAGGGTTACAACCACGAGCTCATGGTAATGGTCACGGTGCTCAGCTCGGACCAGGAGAACCAGGCCGATATCCTGGGCTCGATAGGCGCCTCCTGCGCGCTGAGCCTGAGCCATATCCCGCTGGAGACTTCGGTGGCCGCCGTGCGCATGGGCCTGGTCGACGGGAATTACCTGATCAACCCAACCTATTCGCAGCTTGAGCAGAGCCAGCTTGACCTGGTGGTTACGGGTACCAGGAACGACATTATCATGGTGGAGGGCGCGGCCAAGGAGCTGAGCGACACCAAGGTGCTGGGGGCGCTCAAGGAGGCCCACAAGGGTATCCTCGAAGTGCTCGAAATGATCGAGCAGATAACCGAGCTCGCCGGAGTGCCCAAGAAGCAGTTCGTGCCCCAGGAGGTCGACCGGTCCCTGGAGGACAAGGTCAGGAGCATGGTGGATGACCCCCTGAGCGAGATTCTCAGGATCCCGGAGAAACAGCAGCGCGAGGAAAGCCTGGAAGCCCTGGTAAAGAAAACTGTCGAGAACCTGAGCGAAAAGTACCCGGAAAGCTCAGCCGCGATCTCCGGCTTGATCGGCGAAATCGAGAAAAACAAGATGCGCCGGATGGTGATCGAGCAGAAGCAGCGGATCGACGGGAGAAAGACCGATGAGATCCGGGAGATTACTTGCGAGGTGGGCGCGCTCCCCAGGGTGCACGGCTCGGCGATTTTCACCCGCGGGCAGACCCAGGCCCTGGTTTCGGCCACCCTGGGCACCGGTCTCGACAGCCAGGTAGTGGATGGGATCGAGCAGCAGGAATACCGTAAGACTTTCATGCTGCACTACAATTTCCCCTCGTTCAGCGTGGGCGAGGTCTCCATCCCAAGAGGTCCCGGCCGCCGGGAAATCGGCCACGGGGTCCTGGCGGAGCGGGCTGTCAAGCCTATCATCCCCGAGGACGACTTCCCCTATACTATCAGGCTGGTCTCCGATATCCTCGAATCCAACGGCAGCAGCTCGATGGCCACGGTCTGCGGCAGCTCGCTGGCCCTGATGGATGCCGGCGTGCCGATCAAGAAAGCCGTGGCCGGCATCGCCATGGGGCTGATCCACGAGCCGGACGGGACAGCGATCCTGAGCGATATCCTGGGTGTCGAGGATCACCTGGGCGACATGGATTTCAAGGTCAGCGGCACCCGCGAAGGCCTTACCGCCTTTCAGCTCGACAGCAAGATCGGCGGCATTTCTCTGGATGTCCTCGAAAGCGCGATGAAACAAGCCTGTGCCGGCTATAATTACATTCTCGACGTGATGGACCGGACTATCAGCTCGCCACGCGCGGCGATCAGTCCTTACGCACCGCGGATCGTTACCATCAAGATCGACCCGGACAAGATCCGCGAGGTGATCGGCCCGGGAGGCAAGATGATCCGCAAGATCTGCGAGGAGAGCGGGGCCAAGATCGACATCGAGGACGACGGGACGGTGCTGATCGCTTCCGTGGATGAGAAAGCCTGCCAGATCGCCGTGGAGCGGATCGAAGAGATCGCCGGCGACCCGGAAATCGGCAAGATCTATAACAGCCAGGTCAAGACCGTGACCTCTTTCGGCGCTTTTGTCGAGTTCATGCCGGGAAGGGAAGGGCTGGTCCATATTTCCGAGCTGCAAAGAGAGCGCGTGCATGATATCGATAAAGTGGTCAAGGTGGGCGACCGCTTCAAGGTCAAGCTGATCGGGATCGATAAACAGAACCGGACCAAGCTGTCCAAGATCGCCGCCGAAATGGAGGAGGAATCCAGTTAGACAGATGAATGATGATATTTATCGCTTTGTGGCCGATACCGGAATTCGCATCGTTCTGGAGCGTATCCCCCACGTAAGGTCCTGCTCGATCGGTGTCTGGGTTACCCGCGGCAGCCGCCACGAGCCCCCCGAGAAAGTTGGGATCAGCCATTTCCTCGAACACATGGTGTTCAAGGGTACGCCCAAGCGCACCGCCAGGGAAATCGCCACCTCGATCGAATCGGTCGGGGGCACGCTGGATGCTTTCACCAGTCGCGAGTATACCTGTTTCCACGCCAAGGTGCTCGACGAGCATGTCGAGCTGGCGGTGGATGTCCTGAGCGACCTGCTGGATTCGCCGATCATGTCCGAGGAAAACCTGGAGCGCGAGAAGCAGGTTGTTTACGAAGAAATCCGGAACATGGAGGATACTCCGGAGGACATCATCCACCAGCTTTATGCGAAGACGATCTGGGGGGACGGGCCGCTGGGCTACCCGCTGCTGGGTACCTATGGAACGGTCGGTTCGCTCGGCCGTGGTGAGGTCCTGGAATACCTCGACCATAATTATATCGGCCCGAACATTGTCGTTTCCGCCGCAGGCAACTTTGACTGCAAGGCGATGCTCGAGCTGATCAAGACCAAGTTCGCTTACCTGAAGGATCGAAGCACCGCAGGCGATGAGCGGGCCGGGTCGGCGGAAAACCAGGTCCCGCAGGACCGCCCGCCGCTGGTGCGGCACATGCCGCGCGACTGCCAGCAGACCCATCTCTGTCTGGGGGCGATAAGTTTCTCCCATGCCGACCGGCGCCGCTACGCCCTGCTGATCCTGAACAACATCATCGGCGGCGGGATGAGCTCCAGGCTGTTCCAGCGGGTGCGCGAAGAGGAAGCCCTGGCCTACGTGGTTTACAGTTTCCAGCAATTCTACCTGGACACCGGGGTCTCAGGCCTCTACCTGGGAGTGGAGCCCTCCCAGAGGGACCGGGCCTTGAAAGTCATCCGGGAGGAATACCTCAAATTGCTGGAGGACGGGATCGGCGAAGAGGAGCTGGAGCATGCCAAGTACCAGCTAAAAGGACACTTGCTGCTCGGGCTGGAAAGCACCGGTACCCGGATGTTCCGCCTGGCAAATTTCGAGGTGAACAACGAAAGCTACCTGCCGGTCGATGAGGTGATCGAAAAGATCCAGTCGGTCGGCACCGGGGAAATCCGGGACGTGGCGGAGGTGATCCTCCTGCCGGAGAAGCTTTATTCGGTCTCCCTGGGCCCGAACCACGTCTAAGCACACGCGCTCCGCCGGGCCTCGCCGGCCCCAGGCCTCGAGCCTCGATACAACTTATTACCTGTCAGACCCCGGGGCCATCTTTCGCTCCGGGGTTTTTGCCTTTATATTTAAATAAGGTCTACGGACACGGCACTGCCATGAGCGGGAGAAAGAAGATATCCGGAAAGCACAGTTCGCAGCCTGCTTTCTACCGGCGGAGAATCCTGGGACAGCATTTTCTGAACGACCAGGCCATAGCCGGCCGGATAGTAGGGTCCCTGGGGCCGCTGGAGCAGGCGCACGTGCTGGAGATAGGTGCCGGACGCGGAATCCTGAGCTGCCGGCTGGCCGAACAGGCCGCCCGCTTCACCGCGATTGAATTGGACCGGGGCCTGAGCGAGGCCCTGGCCCGGAAATTGAAAGACAACGGCAAGGTAACTGTCCTGCAGCAGGACGTGCTCGAGTTCGATCTCGATACCTGGGCCGCGCAGTGCGGTCCCTTGACCCCGGTAGTAGCAGGGAACATCCCTTACCGGATAACCAGCGACCTGCTGCACAAGCTGATCGGCTGCCACCGCCACCTGGCCCGGGCCGTGCTGATGCTGCAGGAGGAAGTCGCCCGGAAGCTCACCGCCGAGGCAGGGGGCAAGCCGTACGGCATGATCAGCGTGCTGGCGGGTTACCGGGCCGCACGGGAGTACCTGTTTTTCGTGGGGAGAGGGAATTTCAGCCCGTCCCCTGGTGTAGACTCTGCGGTGGTCAGGCTCGATTTCAAGGCTCCGGAGGTTGCGGCAGCCGCTGATGAAAAGCTGTTTGAGTTCATGGTGCGCCGCCTGTTCCGCGACCGCCGCAAGCAGGTGCAGAAAGTCCTGCGCACCGATCCGGGATTCAAGCTGAATGCAGGGCGGATACGGGATCTTGCCGCCGAGACCGGGATCGACCTGAGCTGCCGGCCCGAGGAGCTCTCGGTGGAGCAATTTGTCGCCCTGGCCGAAAGCATGGCAGGATCAGGCGGCTGAAAGTTATTAAAAGCCCGTTTTCAAAGCTTTTGGTATGAATATTGCTCTCGTTATCCCCGGCTGAACAGGTTTTTCTGTGCAGGTAAAGTTTATACGGCGGTAATTCCTGAAGCGGGTGTTTCCGACCCCATGGGAGTCCAGATGGATAAATTTTCGGACCAGCCTAAAGTGAGCAAGCTTGAGCTGGAGAGCTTCGATTCTACCCAACAGGGCGTAACTGCTATAGAACTCAAGCGGTTGAATGATGTCTCTATCGAGCTCCGGGCGGAGCTGGGCCGCTGCAAGGTGCCGCTCCGGGAGGTGCTTGGCTGGAAAAAAGACGCCATACTTACCATGGATAAGCTTGCCGGTGAGAACGTGGATGTCTACGTTCGAGAAACCCGTTTCGCCAGTGGTGAGGTGCTGGTCGTAGAGGACAATTTTGCCGTGCGCCTGACCGAGCTTCTCACTTACCTGGAGCGGGTCAAGCTAGGGTTGGGCAGGGTTTCGGATTAGCTGATTAATAATAATCACCGTCTGTTCTCACCTGCCGGAGTTATCGGGAAGACCACCGGTAAACCGGCCGCCCTTTCTTTGTCCGGGGAATGCACCAGTGGCAACGGCTTGACAGGGTGTGTTCCCCTCCGGTTCAACTCTGATACGCCTCGTCGGTTAAGCTTTAATGCCACGGTAACAGGACGGACTCGCGTATTATCAGGAAAGCTGCCCCACGCGAAAGGATGCTCTTTTGACAAGAACGGGCTTGCCTTTCGATCTCAGAGCTCTTTTACTTGAGAGAACGCACCAATGGCTCCTGAGATGCAAAAAATCTTCTTGACAGTGCCGTTCGTGATCATCCTGATCGTGATGTTCATCTGGCTGGTTAAGGCCCTGCTGCCGGGGGCCTCGCAGAAGGCGGCGCAGCTCAGGCTAGATGAGTTCGACCGGGCGGGCTACGAAACGATGGGAGAAATGCGCCGTAAAGAGGTCGGCGTAATGGCGCTGGGCGGGCTGGTTATCCTGATCTGTCTTGTTTGCGCGGGGGCTCTGGGTTACTATGCGCTGGTCTCCGCAGCCGAGGGCGACACTACTTCCGGCAGATCGTTCGAGCTGGTACTGGTTTTTATCCCGGCCATAGTCTTGTTATGCCTGGTGGTGACCGCTTCCAGGCGATATGTCCAGGTCCAGCAGCAGACGCTGAAAGAGTACCGCGGTTTCCAGTCGAAACGCAAGAAAGCCCTGGAGGAGTACCAGGAAAAGCGCAAGGGAAAAAAGAAAGCCGAAGAAAAAAAGGCCGCCCCCCACGCCAGGGGCCGGCAGTCTCAAAAACCGGACCGTTACAAAAAAAGACGGCCGAAATTGAGGTAGTCCTTTCGGCCGTAACCGGTCATTCGTTTTACCGGGCCGGATAATTGCCCGCCGTGCTTCCGCTTACATCCTGCCGTAGCGCGAGATACCCTCCTCGAACAGGTCCCCCCCGTGGGCGTCATTGGCCACCACTACGCGGAAATCCCTGACCTCGACCCGGCGTATGGCTTCCGGGCCCAGGTCCTCGTAGGCGATGATCTCGCTGGAGACAATGCAGCGTGAGATCAGGGCTCCCGCCCCGCCGACAGCGGCGAAATAGACGGCTTTGCCTTGCTTCAGCGCCTCGAGCACTTCCTCGCCGCGGTTCCCCTTGCCGATCATGCCTTTCAGTCCCTGCCCGATCAGCGCCGGAGTGTACGCATCCATGCGGTAGCTGGTGGTCGGCCCGGCTGAGCCGATTACCCGGCCCGGCCTGGCAGGTGTCGGGCCGACATAATAGATCACCTGTCCGCGGATATCGAAAGGCAGCGGCTTGCCCTCATCCAGCAGGGCCACCAGACGTTTGTGGGCCGCATCGCGGGCCGTGTAGAGGACCCCGTTGAAACTCACTCTGTCCCCGGCGGACAGGCCCAGCACCACTTCATTGGTCAGCGGAGGAGTAAGCGAGATGATTTTATCCATATCCTGGTGCTCTCCCGTTGGATGCTCAACGTTCAAATGCTGCGCGGATCCGCCCTGGGTCTCATTGAGAGAAGATCAATGAGCAGCCCTTGACAGCCGAAAGGTCCCGGCGGCAGGCTCACCAGGTGGCTGTCAGGTGCCTGGCCGAGTGGCACTGCATGTTCACCGCAACCGGCAGGCTGGCGATGTGGCAGGGGTGCGCCTCGACATGCACCGCCAGGGCGGTTGTCCGTCCGCCCAGTCCCTGCGGGCCGATCCCGGTGGCATTGACCAGCTCCAGCAGCTCATCCTCCAGGCTGCTGTAGAAAGGCTCGGGGTGGCGGCTGCCCAGCTCGCGCAAGAGGGATTTCTTGGCCTGGTAAGCGCAGTGTTCGAAAGTCCCGCCGATGCCGACACCGACAATTATCGGGGGGCAGGGGTTGGCCCCGGCTATTTTTACGCTCTCGACCACGAAATTCTTCACCCCCTCCAGCCCATCCGAGGGTTTCAGCATGGCCAGCCGGCTCATGTTTTCGCTGCCGCCGCCCTTGGGGGCGAAAGTGATAGCCAGGCCCTCGCCCGGCACCTGTTTCAGGTGAACCACGGCCGGGGTGTTGTCCCCGGTATTTTTACGCTCCAGGGGGTCGCCGACAATCGATTTTCTCAGGTATCCCTCGGTATAGCCCTGTGCCACGCCCCGGTTGATCGCATCTTCCAGGGTGCCCTCACCGGTCAGCAGCAGGTCCCTGCCCATCTCGACAAAGAACACTGCGAACCCGGTGTCCTGGCAAAGGGGCGCGTTCTGTTCCTCGGCCACCCTGGCGTTCTCCAGTATCTGGTCCAGGATTTCCCGGCCGGTGGGCGACTCCTCATCCCGGCGAAACTTCTCGAGCGCGGCGATAACATCTTCTCCGAGGACCGTATTGGCCTGCTGGCAAAGGTATTTGACCTTTTCGGACACCTGCTGGAGCTCGATCGTTTTCACGCCTCTACCTCCATGGCACACGCGGTTATAACTTCAGCTTGGCGATATTGCTCTTCACGTCCTCGGCGGATTTGCGCAGTGCTGCCTGCTCCTCTGCGCTGAGGTTCAGCTCGAAAATCATCTCGACTCCCTTGCGGCCCAGCTTGGCGGGAACACCTACGTAGACATCGCTCAGGCCGTACTGGCCCTGCAGGTAACAGGAACAGGGCAGGATCCGCTTGTTGTCCTTGATCACCGCCTCGACCATCTCGACCGCTGCCGCCGCCGGGGCGTAATAGGCGCTGCCGGTCTTGAGGTGTTTCACTATCTCGGCCCCTCCATCCCGGGTGCGCTGGATAATCTGCTCGATAGTCTGCGCGTCCATCAGCTCGGCCAGGGGCACGCCGGCCACGGTGGTATAGCGGGGCAGGGGCACCATCGAATCGCCGTGGCCGCCCAGCACCATGGCGGAGATGTCCCGCACGGAGACCCCGAGGGCCAGGGCGATGAAAGAGCGGAAGCGCGCCGTGTCCAGGATGCCGGCCATGCCGAAGACCCGCTCGGAGGGGAAGCCGGTTACTTTCCAGGTAACGTAGGTCATGACGTCCAGCGGGTTGGAAACCACGATGATAACCGCATCCGGACTCTTGCTGCGGAGGTTTTCGGCCACGCTCTGCACTATCTTGGTGTTGGCCTCCAGCAGGTCGTCGCGGCTCATGCCGGGTTTGCGCGCCAGCCCGGCGGTGACCACCACGATGTCGCTGCCTGCGGTCTCCTCGTAACTGTTGCTGCCGGTGCAGAGGGTGTCGTAACCCTCCACAGGTGCGGACTCCCACAGGTCGAGGGCCTTGCCCTGGGGTATGCCCTCGATTATGTCTACCAGTACGACCTCATTGGCCAGGTCCTTCTCTGCCAGTTTGCAGGCAGTGGTCGCGCCGACATTACCGGCCCCGATGACGGAAATCTTCATGGAAATCTCCCTGTTGAGTAGCGAAAGGCCCGAGCGAGGTTGAAGAGGAGAAAGAAACCGCTGTGGCAGATAAAGTAGAGCGGAGGCCGGAAAAACGCAAGATTTTGTTTGGAATAGGACTGGTCAGCTATCGTCGGGGAATGTTCGGCACGGGGCGGGCGGGGCTCAGGTAACCTTGCCCCAGGGGTACTGCCTGTCGAAAGCTTCCTCGAAATCGTAGACGTTGCGGAAGTCTTCCTTGCTGTCGGCTTCGGTCTTGGTGAGCTGCCTGGCTTTTATCAGGTTGAAAACGATCTCGCCGAAATCGGCTGTGGTCTTGATACCCCAGTATTCGAGCACGGAGCGGGCCAGCGGCCCGTAGAGCTCGAGGGCCCGGCGGCGGCAGCCCTCGCTCAGCTCCTGGCCGGTAACGTGGCGGGCCTCCTGCAGGCCCTCGATCACCTCCCTCAGGGTGTCCAGGATGAAACTATACGCCTCGGAGGAGAAACGGGGGTCCTCGTCGAGGACCTCCTGCAGGGGCTTGTTTTTTTGGGGTAAATCCCACATTATCGCTCAAAACTTGAAAACTGTTAAGCTGCCGGTAAATCAAGCTTTAAATAGTAAACCACACTGATAATATTAGGGGAAAAACCCTCAGTTGTCAATGGAAAGATGGCAGGCCCGGGAGGTTTTTCCGGGGGCCCGCCGCCAGGGTGTCGCCGCTGCTTCCAGGAGCGCTTCTCACGCTCAGCAGGACGGCTTCGAGGACCTCATCGATGTGCTTGACGAAGTGGAAGTCGAGCTGGCCGGAGACTTCTTCCGGCAGGTTGTACAAGTCTTTTTTGTTTTCTACGGGCAGGATCACCTGGGTGATTCCGGCGCGGTGGGCGGCGAGGATTTTTTCTTTGATGCCTCCGACCGGCAGCACCTTGCCGTGCAGGGTGATCTCGCCGGTCATCGCCGCCTCGTGCCGCACGGGCCTGGAGCTGAACAGGCTGGCCATGGCCGCCACCAGGGCCACGCCCGCGGAGGGACCGTCCTTGGGGGTGGCGCCGGAGGGCACGTGCAGGTGGATGTCGCAGTTGGCGAAAAGCTCCGGGTCGATGCCGAGGCGGCGCGAGTTGGCCCTGAGGAAGCTGTGGGACGCCAGGGCGGACTCTTTCATGACTTCTCCCAACTGCCCGGTGAGCTCGAGCTGTTTGCCGCCGGGCATCATCAGGGCCTCGACAAAAAGGATCTCGCCGCCGAAAGAGGTCCAGGCCAGGGCCGTGGCCACTCCCACTTCCGGCCGGCGGCCGGCGGTCTCGGGCATTAACTTGCGCGGGCCCAGGTAATCGGCCAGGTCCCCGGGGCGGACCGTGGGCCTGGGGTCGTTGCGCAGCAGGCGCAGGGCGGTCTTGCGGGCCACCGAGGCGATCTCCCGCTCCAGCGCCCTCACCCCGGCCTCGCGGGTGTAGTAGTTGATTATCTCGGAGATCGCCGGGTCGGAAACCCTGAGCTGCCTGGATTTCAGCCCGCACTCCTCGAGCTGGCGCGGCAGGATGTGCCTGCGGGCTATCTGCAGCTTGTCCAGCGAGGTGTAGCCTGCGATCTCTATGGTCTCCAGCCGGTCGCGCAGCGCGGGCGGGACCTGGTGGATCAGGTTGGCGGTGGCAATGAAAAATACTTTCGAGAGGTCGAAAGTAACTTCGAGGTAGTGGTCGGAGAAGAAAGCGTTCTGCTCCGGGTCCAGCACCTCGAGCAGGGCGCTCGATGGGTCGGTCCTGCCGTTGCTCCCCAGCTTGTCCACTTCGTCCAGCATCATCACCGGGTTGTTGGTGCCGACCTTGCGCAATTGCTGGATCAGGCGGCCCGGCATCGAGCCGATGTATGTCCTGCGGTGCCCGCGGATCTCCGCCTCGTCCTGGATGCCGCCCAGGGCCATCCTGCAGAACTTGCGGCCCAGGGCATGGGCGATCGACTTGCCCAGCGAGGTCTTGCCCACTCCAGGGGGCCCGACAAAGCAGAGGATGGGCCCCTTGCTGTCCTGCTTGAGCTGGCGCACCGCCAGGTATTCCACGATCCGCTCCTTGACTTCCTCCAGGCCGAAATGGTCGCTGTCCAGGATGCGGCGGGCCTGCTCGATGTCCAGGCGGTCCGGGCAGCCGTTGGACCAGGGCAGGTTGATCAGCCAGTCGAGATAGGTGCGCGAGACATGGTATTCGCTGGCGGAGGGCGACATCCCCCGCAGGCGGGAGAGCTCGCGCTCGGCCATCTCGCGCGCCTCCGCCGACATCTCGGCCTGGGCCACCGCCCGCTCCAGGGTCTCCAGCTCGGCCCGCTGGGGGTCATCCTCTCCCAGCTCCTGGCGGATCACCTTGAGCTGCTCGCGCAGGTAGTATTCACGCTGGTCCTTGTCCAGCTCGGTCTTGACCTTGGACTGGATGTGCTTGCCCAGCTCCAGCAGGTTGCGCTCGCGCATCAGCAGGTCGGCCACCAGCTTGGCCCGGGTGGCATCCTCGACCGCGGTGAAAATCTGTTTTTTCTCCTCCAGGGGCAACTCGAGGTTCGAGGCCACGAAATCGGCCAGCTCGCCGGCGGACTCGATTTTCTCGGCGGCCTCGCGCAGGTCGTTGGTCAGGTTGGGGTTCAGGGCGATGATCTCGCGGAAGATCAGCATGATACTGCGCTTGAGCGTGGCGAGCTGCGCCTCCGGGGGGGAGCGCCTGGCCACCGGCTCCGGCTTGCAGAGGTAGAGCTTTCCTGCGGGCCGCACCTGGCGGCAGCGCACTCTCTCCAGGCCCTGGATCAGCAGGCGCACCGTGGAGTCCTGCATGCGCAGCATCTTGAGGATGCGGCCCAGGGTGCCGGTGGAAAGGAAGCGCTGAGAGTCCTTGGCACTCCTGGCGCAGTCATTACGCGGGTAGGCCAGCACCACGAGCTGCCGCTCGGAAAAAGTCCTCTCCATCAGCTCGTCGAACGCCCCATCTGCCACTACCACCGGCACTACCACGTTGGGGAACACCACCACGTCCGGGATCGGCAGCATGGGCAGGGACTCGGGCAACTCTTGCGGCGAGACGGCCCGGTCATCCGGTCCGGCGGCTGTTTTCATGGGCAGAGGTCCTGGTCTGAAGATAGTTTTCGGTTTCAGGGGAAAACCGGCCCGGCTCCCAGTAAGGCGATACCGATCTTGCCGGCGGCCGCTTCGGTCAGGCTGCCGGCCAGGGAGTCGGCCCTGCTGAGAGCTACTGCAATATTCAGACCGACCCTTGCCTCGAAGCGGCGGGAGACCACCACGGCAGGGAAGGATTCGACCAGGCGGGTGATCCGCCCGGTGAGGGGGTAATCGAAACTGAGCTCGAGTTCGCGGGCGATCATGCCGTGGCGCAGCCCGGCTGCCTCCAGGGCCAGGCCGGCAGCTTCGCCGTAAGCCCTGGCCAGCCCGCCCGTACCGAGCTTGACGCCGCCGAAATAGCGGGTCACCACCACCACCACGCCGCAGAGCCCGGCGCGCTCGACAGCCTGCAGGATAGGCGCCCCGGCGGTGCCTGCCGGCTCCCCGTCGTCATCGTAGAACTGCTCCTGCGGCCCGGCCAGGGCCCGCCAGGCCCAGCAGTGGTGGGCGGCATCGTGATATTTTTTCTCCTCCCGGCGGACAATTTTTCCGGCGTCCCCGCGCTCAGGGGCAGCCTCTGCCACTGCCAGGAAGCGGCTGCCTTTGACCCTGGTCTCGGCCGCCCCGGGGCCTGCCACAGTGGTTACCAGGTCTTCTTCCGGGATCTGCATGGCCCGGCTCCGTGTTTCGGGTGGTTTTCCGGCCGGGCAGGGCGCTCGAGCCGCCCGGCCCGTTTGCAGGGACGCTGCCGCCAATATAGCACGGCCGGGCCGCCCCGGCAAAGAATAATATTGACATAACCATCCAGAATAAATAACTTTGGGGGACTTAAGGGCAAGCCATCCCAGAAAAAAAGGCGGAGTAGCTCAGTTGGTTAGAGCAGTGGAATCATAATCCACGTGTCGGGGGTTCGAATCCCTCCTCCGCTACCAGATATAGCGCCGTATTCTCTTGATAATCAAGGGGATGCGGCGTTTTGTTTTTAAATCTCAATCTGCAATTGTCTGCAATAATCAGCAGTTTTCCGCTTTTAGAAGCGGAAATAAAGCGGAAAGAAAAATGCTTTGATTGTTTATTAGGTGATTAAGGCAGAGTTGCAAAGCAATGAGCATACTTTAGTACTCACCTTATCCAATGGAAGATATTATGAAAAAGCAAACTATAAACGGCTTAACACCCCGTCAAGAGCGATTTTGCCATGAATTATTGGTCGATTTTAACGCCACTCAAGCTTATAGGAGGGCCGGATTCAGTTCCGCTGCGGCTTCGGCAGGTCCTAACGCATCCAAATTGCTAAAGCAAGATAAGATTCAAAAAAGGCTCGAAGAATTAACTATAGAGCAAGCGGAGCGAACCAAGATTACCAGTAACAAGGTGCTTGAAGAAATCGGCAGGCTGGCTTTTTTAAACATCAAGAATTATGTCTCCTGGGACAGCCAGGGGAACATTGCGATAGTACCGAGCGCCGCAATGTCTGATGAAATTGCAGCAGGTATAGCGAAGATCAAGCAAACCAGGCGGAGGTATCATAACAAGCAGACAGGCAAGCTAAGTTATGAGGAAGTCGTTTTCGAGTTCGGATTCTTCAAGAAAGAACAGCTTCTACAACTGTGTTATCGGCACCTGGGACTTGATCGGCAGACAGGGACAAACCCGAAACAGCGCAAAGACCTTGCAACATTATTAAGCGAGGCAGGGGAGATGGCGCAGGGCATCCAGTTTGAGATATTGCAAGGCGGCAGAATGTCAGTCAAGCAGGCATCGAAAGCGAGTGATGATTGATTAGTACAAGTACTGCCTTAACTGATGGTTCGTGATATCTGTAATGAAAGCATCGGTGCAATACAAAGCTTTCTGAGGCCCTACAATCGATTTTCTTTAGTGCAGTACTTCCCGTGGTATCGTGGTATACCTGGAGGGATGTTTTGCGCTCAGAGCACAGGAGAATCAGGCCCGTTACCATATTTGCTGGAAAGCAGGGGTGAAAAATGAGGAGATATTGCGCCGTGAGCAGTATGACCAAGATCGAAGATCGGGACCGAGGCCCAGGGGAAAAGGTGTAGCAAAAAAGGATTTATAAAAAGGAAGGGCAGAGGCTGCGGCAGAAAGAAAAAAAGAAATACTAAATGAAGCAAGGCAAAGCCCCGACCCCCCTTCGAGAACCGCCTGCAAAAGAGGCTCATAGGCTCTCGATACGACAAATCGATTTGGGGGGATTTAGTTACGGACCCTGATTTATAGGAATTTTTGGAAATGTAATTAGGAGTCCCGGAACGTAATAATTTGGTGGAATTTTTGAGTTTCCATATAGGGATTGGGTTTTAAAATTCTCCCATTTTAAGTGGACTCGTTTTCGTGGGCAGGCCAGCCCGCTCTAACGTAATAATGGCCTCGTTTTCTCGCTCTTTAATTCTCCGTATTACGTCCTCCCTTTAATC
>JAFGTO010000361.1 GCA_016934095.1 Candidatus Glassiibacteriota bacterium | reverse complement strand
GGCGACCTGCAGGGCCCGCGCATCCGGGTGGGTGAGATCGCCGGCGGCCGGATGGAGCTGAAGAACGGCGAGCAGGTGGTGATTGTCCCGGAGGACGGACCCGGCTCGGAGGGCCGTATCAGCACCACCTACAAGCTCATGGCGCATGATGTCAAGCCCGGCGACAAGGTGCTGATCAACGACGGCCTGCTGCGGCTGGGGGTGGAAAAAATCCACGGCGAAGAGGTGGTCTGCAGGGTGGAAGCCGGCGGCACGCTTACCAGCCATAAGGGGATAAACCTGCCCGGGGTCTCGATCAGCGAGCCCTCGCTCACCGGGAAAGACCTCGAGGACCTGGATTTCCTGATCGAGCAGGACTTCGACTATGTCGCCCTCTCATTTGTCAGGAGCAGAGAGGACGTGCTGAGGGCGAAAAAGATCATCTCTGGAGCGGGCAGCGAGATGCAGGTGCTGGCCAAGATCGAGAAACCCGAGGCCCTGGGCGACCTGGAAGGGATCATGGGGGAGGCGGACGGCCTGCTGGTCGCCCGCGGCGACCTGGGAGTGGAGCTGGGAGTCGAGCGGGTCCCCTCGGCACAGAAAAGGATCTTGAGGGCGGCGGGCAGGAGACACGTCTTCACGATCACCGCCACCCAGATGCTCGAATCGATGATCAACAACCCTGTGCCCACCAGGGCCGAGGCCACGGATGTCGCCAACTCGGTGTATGACGGTACCGATGCGATAATGTTCACAGGGGAGACCGCGGCAGGTAAATACCCGGTCGAGTGTGTGAACACCGCCCGCCGGATCGTGCTCGAGGCCGAGAGCGCGGTGGAGTCCTGGGGCGACCCGGATATCCTGACCCAGCGCACGGCGATCAATTTCCCCGAGGCGATCTGCCACTCGGCCTACCAGGCCGCCGCAGACCTGAATGCCACGGTAATCGTCATCGGCACCCAGAGCGGCAAGACCGCCCTGGTGATGAGCAAGTTCCGTCCGCCTATGCCGGTGGTAGGGGTGAGCGCCGATGAAGCGGCTGTCAGGCGGATGAGCCTCTACCACGGGGTCTATCCCTTGAGGCTTCCGCGCATGGAGCAGATAGAGGAGAGCATCCAGTTGACTACCGGCAGCCTGCTGAAAGCGGGCTGCGCCAGGGAGGGCGACACGGTGGTGATCACTTTCGGTGCTCCGCTGCAGGGCAAGGGCCGCACCAACATGATACGGCTGGTGAAGATCGGGGAGTGAGACTGGTTGCAGGCTCAGGCGGGGGCGGGCTGGCATCCTTTTTGCCCGGCTCCGCGCCCCGGGTCTGCCCGGCCGGTAGTGCATTCGCAAAAAGGCTGCCAGCCCGCCCCACTGCCTCCCCAGGAGGCCCTGGTCATCTCCGGGCTAACGAGCCGTTTAAGGTCTCCAACCTGTGAGGAAAAAAATCCCCGCCAAAGATAAAAACCTGGACCGCCGCTCTTTCCTCGCCACCCTCGGGGCTGGAGTAGCAGGCTGTCTGAGTTTCTCCTGCAGCCCGCGGGAAAACCACGGCACTGACCCTCTGCTCGGACCGCCGCTTCAGGGAACCGACCCGCCTGCAGCGGCTGCAACCAGGCGCCAGCCGGCGCTTTCCTCCACCTCAGACATGCCCATGCGCATCCTCGGAGATACCGGGCAGGAAGTCTCGATCCTGGCTTTCGGCGGCGGCAGCCGCTTCATGGTGCTCGGCGAGGGCAACTGGCAGGCAGCGCTGGACAATGCCGTACTGGGAGGGATCAACCTTTTCGATACCGCTCCCTCCTATGGTGATGACCAGGAGAGCGAAAAGCGTTTCGGAAGACACCTCTCGGAAAACTACCGCGACCGCATCCTGCTGTCCACCAAGGTGGAGAGCCGCGACCCGGCAATTGCCGCGGCTGAGATCGAACAAAGCTTCGAGAACCTGCACACCGAGGTGATCGACCTCCTGCAGATTCACGGCCTGGAGCCGACAGACAACCTGGACTGGATCCTGGGAGAGAACGGGCTCTGGGAGCTGATGACCCGCCTCAAAGAGGAGGGCCGGGTGCGCTTCATCGGGGCCTCCGTGATGTACAGCCCCGAGGTCGCTCTGCGCTTCGCCGGGCAGGCCCGACCGGATGTGATGCTTTTGGCGATAAACGCTTTCAGCAAGGGTTTTACCCCTTACCCAGATTTCGAGGACAGCGCCCTGCAGGAGATCCGCGGCCTGGGAGTGGGGGTGCTCACCATGAAAGCCATGCGTGACCTGGTGGGGACCGGCAGCGGAAGGCTGAGTGCCGGCCAGCTCCTGCAGTACAACTGGGACCTGGATGTCTCGACTGTCCTGGTGGGCCACGAGAGGCTGTCCGAGCTGGATTTCAACCTGGAGCTGGCCGGCGCTCAGGAGATACCCACGGCCCTCGACCCGGAGGAGCTCGCCTGGATCAGGCGGCGCGCGCAAGGGCGCAAAGACCTGCCCTGCTGGCTGCAGCCCGGCTACGTGGATGGATAAAGAAGAGTCTGGATATATTTTAAAATTCTGCTGGATAATGAGCTATTAGTATTAATCCAAATCCAGATTACCACTATTATACTCCACCAGCTTCTTCCAATTAATTCTACCATTATCACAGAAATTTTCTATTAGCTCATTGGATAATATGTTAATAATAGCATCCTTTTTTTCAATAAAAGTGTCATTGTGCTTTTTTGCTTCGAAGCCTAAAGGCTCGATTATATCAATGTATAAAGATTTATTATTACTAATAAGATACCAAAAATTCTGACCTACAACTTTCATATATCCGCGCATATGTTTTGTTTTTGTTTTCCCATAGCAAATTCCCAATACGGGTAAAACATTTATTGTATGTTTTGTCTGCCTTAATATAGTCACAGCATTCTGAAAATCAGATTCTTGTTTT
>JAFGTO010000360.1 GCA_016934095.1 Candidatus Glassiibacteriota bacterium | reverse complement strand
TGGATATGGGCCAGCCGGTTGTCATAGGCGAAATCCAGGGTGCCCAGCACGTGGTCCAGGCAGTGCATGCTGGCGATCGAGCTGCGCTCGAAGAGCAGGTCGTAGACCTCGCAGGGCACGAAATCGAACTCAGCCAGCCGGCCGGCGATCTTCAGCACCCTGGAGTTGGTGTTCTCGAAGCGGAAACAGCCGGTGTCTTTAACTATCGCGCAGTAGAGCCAGAAAGCGATGCGGTCGTCGATGGGCTGGCCGATCTCGGAGAACAGCTCGTAGATCAGCTCGCCGGTCGAGCTGGCCTCTTCCCTGGCCACCGAGCCCGGGGTCAGGGCTGTCTCCGCCGGGTGATGGTCGATGGAGAGGACCTTGGCGGCGCGCTTCTCGACCTCGGGGCCCATGCCGGCGAGACGGGACCAGACATTGGCGTCGAGGAAAAAGATCGTCTGCGCCTGGTCCAGCAGGCTTTCCGCCTCGTGGGAACCCAGGCGCTCGAAGCTGGCTATCGAGCCCTCGGGGTCCATGAAACTCAGGACTCCCGGCAGCGGGTCCGGATTGAGGATTTTCGGCTTCTTGCCCATCTTTTTCAGGGCGTGGCACAGGGCGAGCTCGGCGCCGATACCGTCGGCGTCAGGGTCGCGATGGGTGCACAGCAGAAAACGCTCGTTCTGCTGAATGGCTCTTTTAACGGCCTCCCACAATCTTGCGCTCGCTTGAGAAGAAGGTTTTCCCCGGCTCGCCGGGAAGCGATATTTTAATGGTGGAGCGGCCCGGCCTGCCCCGCCCTGTTGCTCAGATGGCGGCTGCCCCGCTCATTCTTCGGCTTTGACAAACTTCTTGTATTCAGCCAGCGGAACTGAAAACTTGTCTTCGATGGCCCGCCGCTGTACCCGTCCGCCGTTATAGGCGCAGAACGGGATGATCCTGCCCGCGGGAGTGGCATAATGGATAACGCAGCGCCGCACCCGCTCGAGCTCGTAATTATAGTTGTCCATGAAATGCATGCCGGCCACCAGCAGGGTCTTGTTGGTGTAAGTACCGTCCTTTTCGCCTCTTCCCGCATCCTTGTCGAAAAAACCATCCAGGGTCTGCAGGAACTTGGTGAAATCCATGCCCCTGGGCGCTTTTTCCTTGTCGAAGAACTTCTGGATTTTGTAGAAGGCGTTCATCTGGGCGAAACGCTTGAAGCGGCTGGCCTTGGTCTTGGCTGCGATCTTCTCCAGCTCCATGAACATCCCCTCCACGTCCACGAAACTGGTGATCGGGACCGGCCGTTTGGTCTCGTGCTCGATAAACAGGTAAGTGCCCAGAGAGCAGTGCGGATGGCAGGAGATATGGACTGTCTCCGCTCCCCGCAGGGCGCTGATGATCTTCGAGATCGGGGTGACGAAGCTCAGGGGGTACCAGTCGCTCTTCTTGCAGATCCCGGTCTGCTCCTCGATGCAGCGCGCCAGGTCCGGCAGGGTGAAGCGCATGCGCTCGCGCTCCTTGTCATCGATGCGCCCCACCAGGGAGACCGGCTGGTAGCTGATCCCGCTGAGGACATCGATGTTTTCCAAGGCGTATTCCAGGATCTTGCCTACCTCGTGGTCGTTGACCCCGCCGACAATGGTGGGCACGAAGACGATTTTCATGCCGGTGCGGCGGGCGTTCTCGATGACCCTGGCCTTGATCTCCATCATGGGCCGGCCCCGGGTCTGACGGTAGATCTCGTCGTCCAGGCCGTCGAACTGGAGATATATGGTATGCAGGCCGGCTTCCGCTGCGCGCTGGGCGAACTCCAGGTCCGCCAGCTTGATCCCGTTCGAGGCCACCTGGATATGGCTGAAGCCGAACTCCCGGCTTGCCCGGATGATCTCGAAGAAGTTCGGGTGGATGGTGGGCTCGCCGCCGGAGAACTGCACCATGCGGCCGGCCACAGGCTCCTCCGCCCTGTAGAGGCGGAGCATCTCGAGCACCTCTTCCTTGGTCGGCTCGTAGACTTTCCCGGTGACGTTCGCATTGGCGAAGCAGATCGGGCAGCACAGGTTGCAGCGGTTGGTCAGGTCGATGTTACCGAGGGCGGTATGGCTGGTATGCTGGCTGCAGAGCCCGCAGTCTTCGGGACAATTGCCGGTGGCCTGGGTGTTGGGGTTCATCAGCCCCTTGCCGTCGCCGAACTCCCACTTCTCGGCCTTGAGGTAGAGCTCCACGTCCGACCAGTAGAGGTCCTTGACATACCCGTGCTCCGGGCAGGTTTTTTCCATGTATACCTTGCCGCCCTCCTCGAACATCCGTGCTGCGATAACCTTGCCGCATTCCGGGCAGAGCGATTCGACCTGTTTGGGCAGTCCCCTGGTAATATTGTTTATCGGCGCGCCGCAATAGGTGGTGTCCACCGGGCGGCCGGCGACTTCTTTTGGTACCGTGGCCATTGGCTGAAAAACCTCCGTTATTCCACACCCGGAGCCCGGGCCGGAAAATTCAGGGTGGGCTGTCAATAATGGACTTCTTATCCGATCCGACAGCTCTTTTCTCTAGCAGCGTATTGAAATATTGAAAATTCAGGGTATTAAGGCTGTCAAGGGCCGTTTCCACTCTTGGGACAACAACATGCGGCAAGGAAGCCTTAATTGTATAACATAAAGTAAATCTTACAGTTACACTGGAAACGGCTTGCCTTGCCCTTGACAGCCAACAAAGCGATAACTTTCACCACGGGGCGTTGAGTTGTTTTTTCAACGCCCCTCTAGGTCTAGAAAATCCATGACCGGCTGTGCCCAGGCCGTCAGAGGTTGCCTGCAGCCGTCGGAACAAACCGATAGAATGGCTTAGAACATATAAAGATACAACAAAATTCCCGATTATGTCAAGTTAAATATGCCTATCGCGTTGACTTTGTTATCGTTACAACCGCATCGTGGGCGGGTTCGCCGAGTTTCGCCGCCGCGCTGCCCTCGCGCAGGGCCACCTCGAGCCTGCCGCTCGAGCCGATCAGGGCGAGGAATTTCCCCCTGTTCGCCTGGGCGTAGAATTCGGAGACCCCATCGATCTCGACACCGCAGCAGGATACCCGTATTCGGGACTTGTCCGCCGAGACCGCCTCCAGGTCCCGCAGCCTGAGGTCGGTCACCAGGTTGCCGAACCGGTCGATATGCACCACGTGCCCGGTAAGCGGCAGGCCCCCGGGCCTGGCGGAGCAGGCTGCGCCTTCCAGGCGCAGGGGGTCGTGGGCGGGCGGGCCGAGCTCTTCCGGGCTCAGCCCGGCGGCCAGGTGCGCGGCGGCCGGGGCGAAGATGTCCCTGCCGTGGAAAGTGGGGCTGACAGGCTTGCGGTGGTATCGTTCGTTGGTCAGCTCGTAGCAGGCGGGCTGCCGGTCGGCGCTGAACACTGCCTCGAAAACACCGTTGTCCGGCCCGACATAGAAGCGTCCCCCGCTCCGGACGGCCAGGGCCCTGCGCGGGCCGCCCACCCCGGGGTCCACCACCACCAGGTGCACGGTACCCGGCGGGTAGCAGGCGTGGAAGTTCTCCAGCACGAAGGCCGCCTCGGCTACCCGGCCGGGGGTGATCCGGTGAGTGATGTCCTCCAGGACAGCTTCGGGGGCGATCGAGCGGATCACTCCTTTCATCGCCCCCACGTAACCGTCCCGCGTACCGAAATCCGTTGTCAGGGTAATTGTCGTGGCACTCATGGCTAACTGGCCTTCCGGGCAGACAGGCTGGTCAGCCCGGGGGAGATCCCCCGGATTTGCCGGGCCGCTTCCTCCAGTTGACCGTTCCCCGGATGAAAAACAGCACTGCCAGCACGCCGAGAAATACGGCCCAGCCCAGGCTGTCCCGGCTGAGGAAGTCCCAGATGGTAAACAGGACGAGCGCAGAGGAGACAAAGAAGTCCATCTTGTAGTAGTTTCCCTCGATCCGCTCCAGCTCGCTCAAGCTTTCTTTTTCTTGCTTGCCGCTCATTTGCCGTCTCTTTTCACCTGGTTTGCCGGGCAGGGCAAAATACGTTTGCGGGGCGCAGACGCCGGGTCCTCGCTGACCGGTCCCCTGCAAAGACAGTATGCTATAAACCGGGCGGGAAGTCAAGCCGCGGCGAGGGCCGGGGACGCC
>JAFGTO010000359.1 GCA_016934095.1 Candidatus Glassiibacteriota bacterium | reverse complement strand
TCGAGCTTTATGTAGGCCCCCTCGCGGACATTGCCGGTCAGCAGGGCCATGCTTCCGAGCCGGCTGCAGCGTTCGAGCAGAGGTTTTACGCCCGGCAGCAGGGTCCAGCCCCGGGGGTCCTCGCTCTCGGCTCGCAGGTGCTCGAGGTAGCCCTGCCTGAAATGCAGCCAGCGCTCGTTCAGCTCGCCGTCATCCAGGTCCGGCCGGAAACGCTCGGCGATTTCCTGGAAGATCACCCGGTCGAGCTTGCCTGCCATCAGCACTCCATCGACCTCGCCCACCAGGCCCAGGGTATGGCGGCAGGAGCGCATGAAACTCCGGGAGCCCGCCCGGTTGGTGGTGGCCATCGTCCCGTCGATGTCGAAAAGATAAAGTCTTTGACTGGTCCCGGTCATCTTAATCTCGCAAATTTCCCGGCAGGGCCGGATGGGCGCTTAGCCCGTATTTCATCAATAATCCTGCTGGATTTGCCGAACCGCGCGTTCAGCTTATAGTGTGCTAGATATCCTGGAAAAGAGCAAGGATTCTTCCGGCAATGGATCTTTACTGTTGTTTGACAGTTATCCTGGTGTTTCGGTCCAGGTTTGCCTCTTGCACCATGCCCGCCGCTGCCACGGTGTAAGGGGTGCGGCAGGCCCTCTCGGAGCCGGCGGCCTGGTACTCGATCAGCTCCGCGGCGAACTCGCCGGCCCCATCGGTCTTCCCGGTGGCCACTTCCGAGCCGGCATTGTCGGTTACTACTACCTGCTCATCCGCCAGCGGGTTGCCGGCCCGGTCCAGCACCTCAACAGTCAGTGTCCAGAAAACGCTGTAGGAGTGATCCTGCCCGGTCGCCTCGACTGCGAAATCCGAGCCTTCGAACACGTTGGAGCGGAACTCGATGTCTTTGGCCGTGGCGGATCCCCACCCCATCCTTACCGGCTTGTAGCTTTCCGGGGCGTTTTCGGCCTTGATAAAAGTGTTGCTGCAGAATTTCGCCCTGGCCGCCGAGCCGTACCTCGAGGCCACCCAGACCGCGGGGACATTAGAGGTCAAAGTGTTGCCGTACCACTCTCCGCCGTTATCCGAGGAACCGAGATAGAAGGCCGCAGCTTCGGCTTTGGAGCCAGGGTCCAGGTGCTCGACCACGACCTCGTTGTCGTAGATATAGTTGGCTCCGCCGCCCACGCTGAGAAAGACCGCATAGACCATCGGCACGTAGGATGGGCGCAGGGGATAGTCCCTGCCGGTGATCCGGAAGACATTCCCGTAGACCCTGTTGCCGTAAGCCGCCTCGGCCGACCCCGGCCTGGCGTTGTAGTCCGAGATCCGCACGGCGTTCACGCTGTAATCCTCGTGCCCGTACTCGCAGGTGGGCGGGGAGCTGGAGACGACGAAATTGTTCCGGTAGACCTCGACATTTCTGGCGGAGATAAAGATCCCCGAGCCGGTTTCCGGCTCGAACCGGTTGTCGAAGATGTGGGTCCCATCCCCTGAGACATTGATACTGTAATGGTTGGTCGCCATCTGCCTGTTGACAAACAGGCTGCCGTTCACCTGGGAGCCGCGGCCCGCGACCGTGAGGCAGCCCTGGCCGCCGATGAACTGGCAGTCTGAGACCTCGCTGGCCGTCTCCCCGCGCAGGGCCACCGGCTGATCGGAGATGCGGTGGCGGTCGATGATAAAGGGGGCGTCCATCTCGAAGCGGCAGTTCCTTATTACCGCCGCAGGCACATCCACAGCGTTGGCGTTGATACCCGAGCTGACAAACCGGACATTTTCCAGGACCACGACCGCCTGCCCGGCCGTGGACTGCAGGCCCCACGACCTGATACCCACCGGCCCGCTCCTGACCACCCCGTTCCTGACAGTGATAGTGCCGGGGCCCTCAACCCGCGGGACCGACCCGGCCGGCATGGAGGTCGTGCCCTGCTCGGTGTAATCGAAAAAGGCGGTATAGTCGCCGTCCAGGATGCACTTGTAATAGGCCCAGGGGTAGGTCTGGTCCACTATGCCGATCCCCACGTCCAGGGCCGGCCGGATGTCGACCTCGTCGATCAGGCAGTTGGTCTGCGCTTTCACCCGGACACGGTATTTCCCGGCCGGCAGGCCGTGCAGGTGGGCGAAAACGATGCCGCCGCCCAGCTTGGGCGCCCTGTCGGTCTCCGGGCAGGTGACCCGCACGTTGCCGCCGAAGACAAAACTGCAGTAGACCGGTTTGCCGCTCTCGTCATCTACATTGATCGTTACCCGCATGTCCGAGCTCGCCACCCCGCAGACAGCATAATAGGAGCGGTCGGCCACCGGCAGGGTGATATACGCAGAGGCGATTTCCTCCCCGTAGGGCAGGCGGAGGATTTTTTCACCGGTGAAGGTCTGGACAGTCCCGGCATCTTCGACCCGGGCGTTGGGCGCGCCGGAGAGGTCCCAGCCTTCCAGTCCCTGCTCGAAGCCGTAATTGGGCACCTGCTCGTAGCCGCCGTCCGCAAAGCTCACAGTATAACCGTTGAGGTCAAGGGTTACATCGTTGCCCAGGAAAATCGCGCTGGCCGGGCTGGAGACATCCCGGGTGAGCATGTAGGTCGTGCCCGGCCCGGCGTAGCTCCCGGGGCCCGAGACCGCTACCGCTCCGGGCGGAAGCTCGCGGTGTTCGGCCTCTCCCGGCAGCGGCTCATCCTGCACGGGGGTGAGGCTGCCGCTCATGATACTGAGTACCAGGGCTACAGCGTCCGCAATCGTATAAACTCCGTCGCCGTTGTAATCCGCTGCCGGGTCGCCCGGGTCTTGCCTGCCCAGCAGGATCAGGGCTATCGCATCGACTATGTTTACCTTGCCGTCCCCGTTGACATCCTCCCGGTAGCGGGCGGCCGCAAACCCGGTATCCGCCTGAATTGCCGGCCCCGCTGCCAGCAGGGAAAGCAGCAGGAGTGCGGGAGCCGATAAAGCGGCGGAACGTCTGGTCCGAAAGTTTCCGGCCAAGGGGTCCTCCATTGGGGGCGGGAGCGGAATTCTCCGGCGATGGGCTTGGAAGCTGCGGGGAAATGCTCGCCAGGAAAGGGCGGGCCGCGGGTCCGCCCCTGCATGTAAAGAGATAGTTCCGGGTTTTACCAGCCGTCCTTGAACCCGTAGATGAAACTGAAGCGGTGTGAGTTGCCCAGGTCGGAATAGGGCACGAAAGCATAGTCGAAGCGGAGCTTCCGGTAGAGGACCCCGAACCCGAAAGAGAAATCTTCATAGTCCAGGCCGCTGCGGTAACCCACTCTGCCGAAGAGGAAGTCCTTGTAGCCGTATTCGCCGCCGAGGGCGAAGCGGGTTTCGTTGTCGTTGGGAACAGTGGCCTGGGCAGTAACCAGCAGCGTGCTGTATTCCCAGGGCAGGGTCTTGCGGTAGGCCGCACCCAGGCTGATCAGCCGGGGTGCATCGTAGCCCGAGAGGTCGTACTTGAGCCGGGAGCCGAGGTTGCTCACGGTGAGCGCGGCGACCAGGCCTGGTATCGTGGTCTGCGCCTTGATCCCCAGGTCGAAAAGTATGGACCTGGCGGTCTCCGAATCCAGGTCCTCGTGCACGAAACGGCCGGTGACCCCGGCGGAGATGTTTTCATTGATCCGGTAGGCCGCGCTCACGCCCAGGGCCATGTCGAAAGGCGTGAAAACCCCGTCGGGCACCACCGAGTTGCCGGTCCTGCGCTCGAGCTCGCCCATGCTGAAATAGTTCATCGAAACGCCCAGGCGCACCTGGCGCAGGTCGAAAGTGAAGCCGGCTGCGCTCTGGGAGATATCCTCGATGAAGCGGTGGTGCATGAAAAACATCTCGAGCGGCTGGGCCTCGACCAGGCCGGCCGGGTTCCAGAAACAGGCGCTGGCGTCATCCGAGACCGCGTTGTAAGCGCCGCCGAGCGCGGCGGCCCGCGCCCCCACGCCCACCTTGAGGAAGTTCAGGCTGGTGGTGCCCGCGTCCGGGGAGATGGCGGAGGAAGGGGACCACCACAGCAGCGCGGCAGCAGCGATCAGGGTTGTAACTACTGAATATTTTCTCATCGGGTCCGCCTCTTCCGGCTTCTTTTTCGTGTCTGTCGCGGGTCCGGTGCGGAAAGCCAAAGTACCCCGGCCCCTGTTTGCAAAATATATGTCGAGTAACCGTACTTAACCGTTTATTTAACGACCGCCAGCTTGCGGACCAGCCGGGACGTGCCGGAGCCTGAGGAATAGGCCCGGAGCAGCACCAGGTAGACTCCGCTGGCCCTGCGGTCCACCCGCCAGATAATCTCGTTGGAGACCCCTTCGGACGAGATGGTAGTCCCTTCCAGGCGGTCCACTACCTCGCCGCTCACCGTGATGATCTCCGCCGTAACCCGGGAGACATCCTCGCGGCCCAGGCGGTAGACCAGGTGCACTGTGCCGTCCTCACCGCGGACCGGGTTGGGGTAGAGGTAGCAGAATTTTTCCGGCAGCACCTCGGTGGCGGACACAGATCCCGGGAGGCTCTGCTGCCGGAGGTTTATCCCGCTGCGCCTGGGCCCCGCTCCCTGGCCGGCCCACTGCACGTCCACTCCCCGGTAGCCGGTTTCGTAGCCGTAGAGGTAGCCTTCCGCATCGGCGCAGAGCAGGTCCAGCACGCCGTCCCCGTCGAGGTCCGCAGGCACGGGCGCGGCCAGTGCCCCCGAGCCGAGGATGAAGCGGGCCAGCGGAGCGGGGCTGCCGCTGCCGGAAAATACCAGGGCCAGCCTGCCGGCGGTGGCCAGGATGATTTCCTGGGCGCCGTCGCCGTTGAGCTCGGCCAGCGAGGGCGGGCTTAAGTACCTGGAGTCGCTGCGCACCGCCGGGGCGTTGAGCCATACAGGGAAGCCGGGAGGCGTGGTGCCGTTGAAGTCGAGCACGTAGAGGCGGTGCTGTCCCGGGTAGAGCGAGTCAGGGAAGTCGACCGGGGCCACGACCTCGTTCAGCCCGTCGCCGTCCACGTCCCCGACAGCACCGCCGGCCAGGCAGCTTCCGCCGGTCTCGACCGGCCACCCCGTGGCGACAGAGCCCTGGCGGTCGACCTGCCAGATCCGGCCGTCCGAGCCGAAAACACAGACTTTGTAATCCGCCGGGGCGGCATCCGGCAGTCCGAGCCTGCCCACTGCGGGCTGGCAGAGGACCGGCGCTCCCAGGTCGAGGCGGAAGAGCTCCCGGCCCGCC
>JAFGTO010000358.1 GCA_016934095.1 Candidatus Glassiibacteriota bacterium | reverse complement strand
GACCGAATCCGCCAGGGCCCCGCCTGCCGCGGCAAAAACAACCGCCGCCAGAGCCAGGCCTAAGGCCCGGTAAATTTTTCCATTCTTTTTTCGCATGGTTCCTGGCATCGGTCGTACCGTGGTTAATCAGGCAGGGGCGCCTGCATGGGCTTGCTGTAAACCAGTATTAAATAAGGCCGCAACAGGCTTTCCGGGCTGCTTTGGGGATAAAACTCCATGAAACCTGCAGTCACTCCGCTGCGGTAACTGGCCAGGCCCAGGTATTTAGGCTCTGTCCCGTAGTATCGCTGCAGGACCATTAACTGGACCGTGCTGGTGATATCCAGCACAAAGACCGAATCGCTCTCCGTGGCTGTTCTGCCCGCAACCGTGGTCAGCTCGGTTTCCGGGCCGACAAACCGGGCCTCGTTTGCGGCAAAGGCTGAAATCAGGAACGAATCGACAACCGCGCCGCCGCTTACCGAGAGGTGCAGCAGCGCCTGGTTGACCGTGGCATCGTCCGGAAGGCCGCCCAGGTCGTAGGAAAAAAAGACCTGGCTGGCCGGGATCTCGCCCACCACCAGGCGGTCTGCGTCGAGCTGCCCGTCATAACTCGCAATGGTAGCATCTTGATAGGCCCGGCGCTCAAGCAGGTACTGCTGGGTGCTCCCGGCTTCGCGGTAGATCACGCTAAGCCTGGAGGCCACAGCCTGGGCAGGGGCGATCTCGCGGGCCAGCAGCCTGACAAAGACATCATTTTTCTGGTTGCGCACTACCAGCGGGAGGCGGGAACGGTTAGGCCCATCCAGGTGCGCCTGGAGGGCTTTCAGGTTAAGGTTCACGGATACCGTGTCAAGCTCTCCGCCCTGGTATGTCGCTGAGCCCAGCATATCGCTGTCGTAATCGCCCCCCGGGGTGGCCCAGGGCTGGCCCGCGGCCGCCTGCTCCCAGGTCACTTCCTCTTCGGTAAAATCAGTGGCCAGTTTATGCACGGCAAGTGTTATCGGGGGATCCCCCCCGGTACTGACCACGTAGAACTGCAGGCTGGCGGAAACCAGCTCGATATCGGTGGGCAGGTCCAGGATGAAGCTCAGCACGGTGCGCAAGCGATACTGCTTGGTCCTGCCCACGTAAACCAGGCTCCGGGTCCCCTTGCCTGCCGGCTGTCCCTGCACGGTGACCCCTTCGAGGGCCTCGCGCATCTCGAGCCTTACCGGCAGCTCCCCAACCGCATCGGCGGGCAGCATGATCACCCCCAGGTCGTTTTCGGTCTGCTCGCTGCAGCCCGGCGCCGAAAGCAGTAAAAGGACGAGCCACAGCCTGAGCCGGGATGATAAAGATCTGTTCAACCGTGCCTGCTCCAAGGCGGAAACCCCTTACAAAAATAATCCTCCGACGAAAAAACCGAAGGAGGAACATCCTGAACCAGAAACTGATAAAAAACGGAATGGTCCTCACCAGCGAAATCACAGCCCGCCGGCCAGCTCAACCTGAAGCTCGTACGTACTGCATGCGCAAGTCGGCCAGGATGATTTCGACAGCTTTCTGCTCGTTTTCATCCAGGTTACCGGCCGTTTTCTGCTCGAGCACCGCCAGGAGGTCGATCACGTAACGGGCCAGCTCGAGGTTCTGTTTGCGCTCGTTCTTTTTCTCCACGTCCTGGGCTTCAGCCAGGTAATTCGAGGCGCTGCCGCCTAACATCATTACAACAGCCAGGAAAGATGGTTCCAATTGCTCCTGTTTTTTTTCCTCGTCCATATTTCCCCCGCTTGCACGGCTCAAATGGAGAAACCGGCAAAACCCAGAAAGGCGATTGCCATCAGTCCGGCGCAGACCAGGGCGATGGGCACCCCTTTAAGGGCCGGCGGAATATCTGCCAGGTCCAGCCGCTCCCGGATCCCCGCCATCAGCACCAGGGCCATGGTAAAACCCAACCCGGCGGTGAATCCCTGGACCAGGGCCTCGATAAACGTGCGGTTTTCATCGATGTTGAGCACCGCCACGCCGAGTATGGCGCAATTGGTGGTGATCAGCGGCAAGAAAATCCCCAGCGCCTGGTAAAGGGCGGGCGCCGCTTTGTTCATCACCATCTCCACCAACTGCACCAGGGTGGCTATCACCAGGATGAACACGATGGTGCGCAGGAAAGTTATCCCGAATCTCACCAGGATCAGGTGATAGATCGGATGGGTTGCCAGCGAGGCCATGGTCATCACGAAGATCACGGCCATACCCATACCGTAGGCGCTGCTGCGGCTGCGGCTGACACCCAGGAAAGGGCAAAGTCCCAGGAACCGGGAAAGCACGTAGTTATTGATAAAGATAGTACTGACAGCTATTACCAGCAGAGTGTCCAGGTTCATTTCAGCGGTCAGCCTTTCTTATTGTTCTCGATCAGGTTGAATCCCCCCAGCAGCAGCCCGTAGGCGATAAACCCCCCGGGAGGCAGGATGAGGATCAGCACGGGCCTGAAAGACTCCGGGAAAAGCACTATTCCGGCCAGCGAGCCCTCGCCCAGGACCTCGCGCACACTGCCCAGGACACACAGGGCAAGAGTGAACCCCAGGCCCATCCCCAGGCCGTCGAGCAGGGAGTGCCACAGGCGGTTCTTGCTGGCAAAGGCCTCGGCGCGGCCTAATATAATACAGTTCACCACGATCAGCGGGATGAAAATACCCAGGGCCTTATGCAGCTCGGGCGTGTATCCGTGCATCACCAGGTCCACTATGGTGACAAAACTGGCGATGACCACGATGAACGATGGTATCCTGATCTTGTTTGGAATCATCTTCCGCAGCAGTGAAACCACCAGGTTCGAGCCCAGCAGCACGCAGGTGGTGGCCAGGCCCATGCCCAGGCCGTTCTCCAGCGAGGTGGTCACGGCAAGCGTGGGACAAAGTCCCAGCAGGAGCCTGAAGACCGGGACTTCTTCCCATAAGCCCCTGATAAATACTTTCCAGGCGGACAATCTCGTTCCCCTCCATCGAGTTCAGGATTCTTTCAAGACTTCTTTCAGCTTCCGCACTGCCTCGCGCACCGACCTGGTAACCGCGGTCGAGCTGATCGTGGCGCCAGTGATCGCCTCGACAGCCTCGGGGTTCTTAGTGCGGACCACCACCAGCTGGTCCTCCCTTTTGCCCCTGAACTGTTTCTGGAACCAGGGCTCCTTATCCTGGCCCTTGATTTCCTCGACTTTGGTGCCGAGGCCCGGGGTCTCCTGCTGGAAGGCGACCTTGATCCCGGTAATGTTCATCCCGGCATCCATCCCGACCACGGTCCTGATCGTGCTGGAATAGCCCTTGCCCAGGGCGAGCACGGTATAGCCCACCGGCGTGCCGGATCCCTGCGGGTTGTCATACCCCCGGTAGAGGACAAAACCATCCTGCAGGGTGTCGGCCTCAAAATACACCGCCGCCGGCAGAGCCGCCCTGCGGGCGTTCTCCTCGCGAGCCAGTTCTACCGCTGCTATCCGGTCCCTGGTCAGCAGGTAAACGTTCGACAGGGCCGTGGCCGCAGTCAGGGTAATCAGCATCAGGATGCCGCTCAGCTTGATCAGCTCGCGCAAAATCATTTACCTCCATAGATCCTGGGCTTGGTGTAGATATCGATCAGCGGAGTGGCGGTATTCATCAGCAGGATGGCGTAAGAAACCCCCTCCGGGTAGCCTCCCTTGACCCGGATGAGCACGGTAAAGACCCCGCAGCCCACGGCGAAGATCCATTTACCCCTGCGGGTCAGCGGAGAGGTCACCATGTCCGTAGCCATGAAAAGAGCCCCCAGGATCAGCCCGCCGCTCAACAGGTGAAACAGCACGCTGCCGGTAAAATAACCCTGGGGCCCGCCGAAAATCCAGGCGAGCAATGCCACCGTGCCGAGATAACCCGCGGGCACCCGCCAGTCGATGTACCCCTTGAACAGCAGGAGCAGGGCACCGAGGATAAGCACCGCCGCGGAGGTCTCCCCCAGCACCCCGCCGATATTGCCCCAGAGCAGGGTCCGGGCGTAATCATAACCCTTCAGCTGGTCCAGCACCCTGAGAGCCGCCTGCACCTGGGCGCCGGTAGCGGTGGTATCGCTCAGCACCGGGGCCACGCCGTTCTTGAGCAGCTGCAGGGGGGTGGCCTGGGTCAGCGCTTCGAGGTTCAGGCCGGAAAGGGTCCCTCCCCTGGGCACCGGGAACTTGTCGCCGGAAACCATGGTGGTAGGCCATGAGGCCAGCAGGAATGCGCGGGCGGCCAG
>JAFGTO010000357.1 GCA_016934095.1 Candidatus Glassiibacteriota bacterium | reverse complement strand
GGCCGGCATTAATGTCCTGGACTCCTGTGGATAACCAGGCATCATCCAAGGCCCTGCCTGCCTGCCTGCCTTGCGGCGGCGCCTGCCGGGTTTTTCCCAAGGCGGTTTCAGACCCTAAGTGCGCTGTCAGTCCAGTTACACCTGTTCCTGTTCGAGGCTGACAGGCATTATTTTCACTACTCCCCGCTGGCGCACGACATATTCCGGTATCTTTTCATGGCTGTCCGGTTTTATCTTGCGGCTGTAACCGTTTCTGGCCGCAATCGCCTCTCCGATCAGAAACAGCACTCCCCCCACCAGCACAGACCCGAGGGTGTGTTGCAGGGTATAGTGAAAGATCCAGCCCACCATTACTGAAACCAAAGCCACCACCGGCAGGGCCAGCAAGGCGATTCGCACCGCGTTCTTAATGCGGACCGCCCCGGAGAATTCCTCCATGTATTGCAGTATCAACTGCTGTGCCGACTGCTCCAGAATCTTGTAGCGGTAGACTTCGGCCAGGCAACGGGCAAAAAACGAGTTCCGCTCTTCATCAAGGGGATAATAACCGTACAGGCAATGTTCTTCCTCCTCCTCGGGAGAGAACACCACCACCAGGTACCTTCCCGGAAAGACATAGCTCCTGGCTGCATGGAACATCCTGTAATTGTTGAGCACCGCCTCCCAGCATAAAAAAGACTTCCCCTTTTTATTCAACACAGCCTGGTTCAGGAAATTTTCATTGACTTTCTTCAGGTCCTCCCCGGTGCTGTCGCCGGTCTCCCCGTGCCAGGAAAAACCGTACCTTCGAGCCACCGCCCCGGCCCCGACAGTCCAGTTCTCGTCGATATATTTCCGGAATGCATCGATCCCGTCCAGCTCGATTTTCGCCACCTGGCGGTTCATGTGAAGGTCGATCATCTGCTCTTTGAGCCGATCGAAATCGCAGGGGTAACTCTCGAACAGCGCATATAGTTTTTCCAGCCTTCCCTCGACCTTCTCCCGGCTGGTTTTCTCCAGGTAAAGATCGGTCTTGATCCCATCGGCGAACTGTTTTTTTTCTTTCTCGAAATAAATGAAGTCGTCGATCAATTGGTCTTCTGCAAAAACATCCTTAAGGTCATGCTTTTCCATCACTTGCTTGACTGTCATCCCGCCTTCCCTGCTACTGCCGAGCTCCCGTGCACGCTCGCTGAAAAAATTTCCCAGGCCCAGCTCCCAGATAAAGTGCTGCAAAGGGCTCAAGTCCCAGTCTTGGATAATGCTTTTCAATCTGGAGACCTGCTTTTCGCCGAAAGGAGTAGTCGTCAGGAGAAAATGAAGCTCACGGACCTTCGCCTCTTCCATAGAGTGGCCGCCGGAGAGGTCCGCCAGCCGGGCGCTTTCACCTTTTCCGGAAAACATCAGCTCCAGGACGTAGTACTCGTAGCTGCGCGGCAACTGGCCGGTTTTCATGTATTCGAGAGTCTTGTTCGCCAGCACTTCGTATAAAGGCTTCAGCGGGACACCGCTTTTCTGGGAAACAGCGACAAGCCCGGCATAGTCGCGCTCATTGATCCTTTCCACGACCAGCTTGATAAAATCCACTTCCTTCCCATAACTATGAATGAGCAGGTCTTTCTTTTTCAACAGTTCTGTGATGTCGCTTTTGCTCATTTTACCGTACCTTCCGGCTGCCGCCGCAGGAAAAAGACCGGGGAGCTGCGGGCTGAGAAGTCGTAACCGCAGCAAAATATTTTTTCCGGCCCATTATATTATATAGGCCCAGGCAACCTTCTCAGCCAGACAAACAACTATCTTCGTGGACAACCCGGCTTGCCGGCCGCCAGCCCGGCCAGCCGGTGTGCGGCTCTCAGCGGCTCCGGGATGCGGTATTTCGTGGTGCAGGCCAATATTATTTCCAGGTTCCGCTACAGGTCTATCCTGTGGCCGGGGGAAACGTAAACCGGCTTGACTTTCTGTATTTTTCCTGAAGGCCCGGCCACAGGTAACAGAAAAAAATTTGTCCTGTACTTATAGTATTAATATTGACATCCTGTTAAGGTAATTTTAACTTTATGCCGAGCTTATAATCACCACTTCACAAATCCAGAGGATTTCCATGAAGCAGGAAGATCTATTTTCCGCCGAAAAGGACACTATCGAACTAAGCGGGATCGATTCAATCATCAAGTTTACCCGCTTCCACCCATCCAAACCGGATATTTTCCTGGATGGACTCGAGCTCGCCGAAGACCTGAGAACGGACACCGGCACGATCCTCTATACGCAGGGTACCCAGATTTCCAGTGAGCGGATCAGCCGCCTGCTGCAGCTCCGGGAATCGAACCCCAACCTTTCGATGGTATTTAAAATCAAGCGCAGCGCCAAACTCATTCAAAAATTCCGCGATGAGATAAGCGACCGGCTCAAGCAGCTGTTCGAGCGGCGACAGGGAAGCAAAATATTTCGCGATATGCTGGCCATTATCGGCCAGAATATCGAGTCGTTTGTCGAGCAGATTCTCTCGGATGAAAACATCACCCTGGCCATCTATAAAGTCAAGTTTATTTGCGAATCTGCCAAATCTAAAAGAAGCTTTCTCTTCATGGATCACGCCATTAACGTAGCCATCTTCTCTGCAGCAGTGGCCTCGACAGAGCCTTATTCTTCGGTCGTCGGCTCAGACAAGGTCAAATTGACGGATCTGATGAAAGCCTCCCTTTTCCATAATTACGGCTCCCTGCTCCAGATAGACGTTATCCTCGATGCACCCGCGGACGAGCGCCTGAACAGGTACTGGGAGGCCAACCGGAACGGTTATTTCTCCCTGGGCGGCCTGAAGCTCAACTTCGATATCATGGACTCGATCAGGTACCTGTGCGAATACTATGCCGGCCGGAAAGATTTTATCAACAAAGAGGAATGGTCGGCGACCATGGCCAATATCATCCTGGTGGTAGATGCTTTCCTGCAGGCGGAAGGTGGTCTTTTCAGGGAGCCGCAGCCGGTCAGGCAGGTCGTGGATCATCTCAACGTAAAAGCCATGGAAAAAGAATACAATATCCTGGCGATCCAGGCCCTGACTCTGGGGCTTAGCCTCCAGGATATCTTCGATTTCTATACTGAGCTGGAGAGCCTGATCAAACAATGTGTCAACGATGCCGAAACTCCGGCCGCATACCCGCTGACCGGTTTTAAATCCCCGACCATTTTTATCTGCAAAAAAAATATTGTCACTTGCCCCCACTATGAAGCCGGTGTAAAAGCGGTGAACCTGGTGAAAAAAATGGGAGAGCTGGTTCCCGGAGAGTATAAGCGGTGCAAGCTGCTGACTCCCAAACTGCTTACTTTTTACAAGGAACATTACGGGGAGATCAAAGAAACAATTTCCGATAAAAAGTGATGCCGACAATTCCTCCAAACACGGAGATACAAAGTGAAAACGATTCTTTTAGTCGAGGATGATCTGGCGGTTCAGGAAACCATTTCAGATTATTTTTCGATGAAAACGTCCTATAAAGTGGTGACCGCCGAGGACGGCGAGATAGCGATGGACCAGATAATGAACGGCCCGCCGGACCTGATCCTGCTGGACGTGCTGCTGCCCAGGGTCAACGGCCTGGCTTTTTTGCAGAACCTTAGGAAAACCGAAAAAGCCAAAGACATCCCGGTGATCTTCATGTCCGGAGAGATGATAGATGAGACCGACAAAAAACTGGGTCTTGAATTAGGAGCGGTAGGTTACTTTGAAAAGCCGATTGATTTTCATGCACTGCTGGAACAGGTCAACTCCATTCTATCCGGCAAGTAACCGACCGGTCCTTTCTACATTTACCGGGGAGAGCGACTTAAAATTCTACGGAAGATAATCGGCATGAGTTTGTAGCACGGACCTGTCGAAGGTGCCTTTTGTCCGGGCCGAGCCGGCGAAAGATGTCTTATCGGGAGGAGGCGGACTCTGAAAGCCGGAAACAATCCTGGAGATCAACAGGGACGGCCTGGAGAGTCAGGCAAGACGCTGGAGCATTGATAATTCCCTCGAGATGTTCTTCTGTCCCGCCATTCCTTTTTAACCTTCCCGTTTGCTCAAGACTACCTGCTCGAGCCATTCGGCGGAATCCGATGAAACAGAACTGTTTCCCCTGGTGAAACCACCGGCCTGTTTTTTACAAAAACCCTGTTGCCTCAGGCAATCAAGAACTCTGGAAAGATAAATAATGAAAATTTTACTGGTCTACCCCTGTTATCCGGATACCTTCTGGAGCTTCAGCCACGCTCTTCGCTTCATCGGTAAAAAGGCCTCGCTGCCCCCAATGGGCCTGCTGACTATAGCCGCCATGCTGCCTGAACAATGGAGCCTGAAACTGGTCGATTTGAATGTTTCCTCGCTGAAAGATGAGGACATACTATGGGCAGACTATGTTTTCCTCAGCGCGATGACCGTTCAGAAAGCCTCCGCCAAAAAGATCATCACCCGGTGTCTGAATCTCGGCCGCAAGGTGGTCGCCGGCGGGCCGCTTTTTACCGCCGAATCCGGGGACTTCCCGGAAGTTCACCACCTGGTGCTGAACGAGGCTGAGATCACTCTTCCCCTATTCCTGAAAGACCTGGAGCTCGGCCAGCCGAATCGCGTATACCAGTCTTCCGAATGGGCCGATATCAACACCACTCCCGTACCGTTATGGGAGCTTATCAACTTAAAAAACTATGCCACGATGCCTGTCCAGTACTCGCGCGGATGCCCGTTCGACTGCGAATTCTGCGACATCACCGTGCTTTTCGGCAGGAAAACCCGGACCAAGTCCGCCGAGCTGATCCTGAACGAGCTGGAAGCACTCTATCAAAAGGGATGGCGGGGAAGCGTGTTTTTTGTCGATGATAACTTTATCGGCAACAAGAAGCTGATCAAACAGGAAATCCTGCCGGCACTGATCAAATGGATGAAACGTAAAAAATATCCCTTCGCCTTCTCCACCCAGGCCTCGATCAACCTCGCAGATGACCACGAGCTGATGCACCTGATGGCAGAAGCCGGTTTCGATATGGTCTTTGTCGGCATTGAAACGCCCGATAAAGACAGCCTGATCGAATGTGGGAAACTGCATAATACCAGGAACGACCTGCTGACCAACGTGAAAAAACTTCACGCTGCAGGCCTGCAAGTCCAGGCGGGATTCATCGTGGGGTTCGACAGCGATAAGAGGGACATTTTTGCGCGTATGAGTCAGTTTATCAATGAAAGCGGGATAGTGGCCTCGATGGTGGGACTGCTCAACGCGCCCCCGGGCACGAGACTCTACAAGCGGCTGATCAAGGAAAACCGCATCATTAAACAGATCTCCGGCGACAACACCGATTTCTCTATGAACTTCCTGCCTAAAATGGACCGCAAGGTCCTGGTCGACGGATATAAAAAGATTATCAGCGATATCTACCGGCCGGAGGCCTATTACAAGCGGATCAAGACTTTTTTACGCGGCTATCGCTTTACCAGCAAATCCAGGACCGGTTTCTCAGTGCGGAACCTCCGCGGCTTTACCATGTCTGTCTACAAGCTGGGCATCAAGAAGGGTGTCAGGAGGCACTACTGGAAACTGATGGCGTGGACCCTGGTCCGGCGGCCGCGGCTGATACCGCATGCAGTAACCATGACGATTTACGGCGCCCATTTCATGAGGCATTTCGAGACAGTCCTGGAGTCGCCCGCCCAGATCTGAGGGCGGGCGCTGTGCCGATCATCCCCGGCCGATCCCCTCATGCTATAGCGCCGACGGCCTCCAGCAGAGCCCTGCCTGCCGGCACGACCTGAACGGTCTCTATCTGCACCAGGCGCTCGAGCAGTCTCTCCAGGTAGACACTTCTGATCGGCCCCCAGCCCTCGTCATCCAGCCCGTGAGTGTTGTAAACCAGCCAGCCGCTCGGCCTGGAAAGCAGCAGCTCGACATGCTTGTCCAGGTGGCTTTCGCAGTTCTCCGGCCCGTAGCCGGTGGTAAGCAGCTTGACCATCCCGGGGTGCGGCAGCTCATTAACTGCTGCGAACCCAGTGCGGAAAGCCATGACAACCCCGGGAAGCCAGGCTTCCAGCTCCGGAGTGGAGGCGTTATAGGGGAAATTGAAGACTGCCTTTGCCGGGTCGAAGCCCTCGAGTTCTTCAGCGAAAACATCCAGGCACTTCAGGATTAGACCCTGCGCCTCTGCGAAAGGCATCTCAGCCAGGTTGGCATGCCTGTAACTGTGGGGCATGATCTCGTGGCCGCGTGCCTGCAGCTCGTTCCACAGCCCGAAATCCCCCCTCTCGGTAGCAGCGATATATTTACCCGGCGGGTCGAAACCGGGAAGGTGTCCGGTGGCGATAACATTGATACAGGCAGATAAGCCGAACCGCTCGTAAATCTCTGCAATCTTCTCGCAGGACTTCCGGAAACCGTCGTCAAAACTCAGGGTGACCAGGTGTGTTTTCCGCTTCTCCGACGTACATCCGGCTATATATCCCGCCGCCAGAGTTCCGGCGATTTTGAAAAACTCGAGACGTTTCATCCGTTACTCCTTTACGTATGCCGTAAAAATGACCGGGTATGCTCCGGCGAGGCAACTGCCGGATGGGTCCACGGGGAGAGGCCGCTTTCCTGTCCTTTTTGGCTCCTGAAACCTGCGGGCCTTTAGCCGGCCATGTTTGCCGGGATGTGGCCGCACCAGTTCCGCTCAAAGATGGTTGGTAAGTTACGATGTTGTCAGCTCCCAGGTCAATAGAAACCTGGCCGTGCCCGGGTGAATTGAATAGCGAGCGCATTCCCACGCAGCATGCCGCACCGGCTGGCGAGCGAATGAAAGGGAAACAACCTTGATGCTTGATTGACTGGCG
>JAFGTO010000356.1 GCA_016934095.1 Candidatus Glassiibacteriota bacterium | reverse complement strand
CTGCCCGGCCAGCACGTCATAGAAATCGTCCCTGGAGTACATGGAGACATTGTCCCAGGTGATCGTGACCTGGTGGTCTCCGGGGATAAGCTTGACATTGGGCGGGAACGGCGCCTTGGCCATCTTGAAGTCGGGGTAGAGGGTGTGGGCCAGCATGGCATTCTTGAAAAGCTGGGCTGCCACGATCATCAGCCCGTCAGGGGTGGTGGCCAGGGAGGGCGGGTCCGAGCCTTGCGGAAAAGCGCAGACCAGGGCGTAGGTGAAGTAGGTAGCCTCTCCCGGGCAGAGGGTGAACTTATGGTCCCCGAAAAGCATGGCAATCTGTGTGTCCGAGGCATCCGCGATATCCGGGATCATGGTGCCCTTGTGTTCGGGCAGGCGCTGCGGATCCTGGATGTACTGGTACTGCGGCAAGCCGGTGTTGACCTTGTATCTGTATCCACCTGCTGCACCATAATTCCCTGTCCACAATCCCCAGGTGCCCTCGCCGTTGCGCCCGTAGCAGCCGCTCGCAGTGGCCAGCGGAGCCTCGATTGAATCCCCGGTCTCGGGATCGGTCATCGGCATGGACTTGAGTACTGTAAAACCTATCAGCGGAGTCCAGGTCCCCGGCATGGCGGCATCGGTAAACGATTCCTCGAAAGTGAAGAACAACCGGAGGCTGTCTACCCAGGCCCAGCGCTGTGGATTGCTGTCATCCCCCATCTGGGCGAAGGCCCAGGGACCTATAAACAGTCCCTCGATATCATAGGGGCCGATCCCGGGGTGAGAGTGGTAGAGACTCTTATTTACGAGCTTGTACTCGTGGAAGAGGATGTCCCTGGTCAGCCCCCCGCCGAAAGACATTACCCGTTCCTGACACTCGATATAAGGCGCGGCAGGTACGTTGTAAGAGGAATAACCGCCTTTGAACCCGTCGCCCCACCAGGCGCCGTTGACCGACCAGAGATTGTTGCCGATGGCTGCGTAAATAACTACCACGTCCTCGTCGCTTTTTATAATCGGCTCGCCGTTCTCATCGCAGAACTCCACCGGCCAGTCGGCCACATCCTCCGGCCGGGTGCTGACGTGCAGGCCCCAGGTGTTGCCGCACTTATCAACGTAGTCCAGGTCCTGGCGGTAGCTCAGATCCTCGGGGATCTTGCCGCCCATCATGGGAGTACCCAGGTAATGGGAAATAGTAGTGTCTTTAGGCACTCTGGCATTAAACTCACCATGACAGGTGAGTTCCAGAGCGGCACTGCGGAAAATACCGAAAGAGCTACCCCGCGGGTATTCGGCTCCAATGGCATTTTGCTGCCAGTCGCGGGTCTGTACGTGCATCCCTTCAAGAGTCAGCGAGCGGGAGATGTTGTTGCCCTTGGTCCAGTACTGGAAATGGTCCGGGTCCAGCACCCGGATGTCCGCCGGGCGCTTGAACTCATATGTAATGTCCTCGACCTCTCCGGATTGGAGCAAATGGTAAGGCGTACAGTAGTTCCTGTTTTCCACGCTCCCGCCATAGACATCTTCGGGGCCTGCGCCGGTACCCGCAGTCGTGGCGAAAACCTGCGCTCCGGCAAGGAAAACGACGATCAAGGCCGCTGAAAGCAGGAGTTTAATTTTTTTGAGAGCCATTTTGCCTCCTGAAGTTAACGCCGATTGTTTGAGGTCATACACCGGGCATCATCAATTGAGTAGACCGGCTGCTGCATCCAGGATGGTGCATCGAACCGGGGCCCCGAGTGCGGTCGTATTTCACATGGGCCGGGAACAGCTTTCGGTCGAGAAAGTAACGCCGGTAATCGGGGATATCTATTAAAACCGATAATTATGATCACTACTTGGTAATAGAGACAGGGATAGCTTCTTATTATTATATTCCGAGACTGATTGCTGTCAAGAGATAGCTATTTATTAACGCGAGCGACCGCTGTAAATCATCCAGGAGGTTTTTGTTGACAAACATCGAGGCAAATTATTAGGTTATTCCATTAACTTATAACCAGTTAGCAGCGCTTTGAGATATTAAGGGTTTAGGGTATTTAGGCTGTCAAGGGCCGTTTCCACTCCTGGGACGACAACATGCGGCAAGAGAGCATTAATCGAATAACATATACAAACTTTTACAGTTACAGCGGAAACGGCTTGCCTTGCCCTTGACAGCCCATGAAGCAATAAATTTCAACACGGGGCGTTGAGGTATTTTTTTGACGCCCCTTTAGAACATTATGACAATCATGCGCGACATCTCCCGGGGCAGGTACTTCCCCGGGAAATCACCGGCCCACCTGCTGGATCCCAGGCTCAAGGTGCTGATGGTAGGGCTGCTTTCGGTGGCGGTCTGGTATGTAGACAGCTTTACCGGCCTCGGCCTGCTGGGCCTGCTGCTGGCCGGCTGGACCCTGCTGGGCCAGGGCTTCTTTCCGCGAATGCTGCTGTCGCTGAGAAGCCTGGTCTACATCGTGCTGGCGGTGCTGATCTACTACCTTTTTTCCGGCGTGCCGCACCCCGGAGGCGGTTGGGCCGCCGGGCTGATCGCTGCGGCGCTCTTCTGCGGCAAGGTAGCCCTGCTCTGGCTGGCCGCCACCTGGATGACCCTGAGCACTGCTCCGTTGAAGCTGGCAGAGGCGCTCGGCCACCTTCTCCGCCCGCTGGAGTACATGAGACTGCCGGTCCGTGAGTTGTCTTTTACGGTGGGTCTGGTCCTGCGTTTTTTCCCGGACTCGGTTGCCCGCATCGGGAACATCCACCGCCAGCTGAAAATAAGAGAGTGCCTGGCCGTCCCGGACGGCCGGCCCGTGAAGAAGCCTCTCCGCACGCTGGGCCGTGTTATCGACGCCATGTCCCTGTACATGCACTACTCGCTCTACGAGTCCGAGATGCTGGCCCTGAGCCTGATCGCCAGGGGATACAACCCGTTCCGTGCTTCGTTTCCTGTCAGCCTGGCTCCTCCCGGCACCTGGCAGCTCGGCCTGGCGCTGCTTTCCGCGTTCCTGATCCTTTTCTGCGCCTGGCGGCTGTAAGGAGCCTGCAATATTTTGCGTTGCGGGATTTACGGTACCGAGTTAATAATGCCTGAAATGGAAAATCAAGCTGAGAGCAAGACCGGCGGACGCCGTATCAGGCTTACGGTGGCTTATGACGGTACCGGTTACCTGGGATGGCAGTACCAGCCGAATGGCCCGACCGTGCAGGGCGAGCTGGAAAACGCCCTGAGCAGCTTGCAGGCCGGACAAGGCAGGGTCATCGGCGCCGGCAGGACCGATGCCGGCGTACACGCACTGGGTCAGGTAGCCCACTTCGACACGGATTCGCGGCTCGACTGCAGGGTGTTGGAACGCGCGCTCAACAGCCTCCTGCCCCGGGATATCCGGGTGCGCGAGGTAATGGAAACAGGGCCCGCCTTCCATGCCCGTTACTCAGCCTCTGCCAGGTGCTACCGCTACAGCCTGGCGGATCAAGGACTGCCGGAAAGCGTGCTGCTCAGGAGAACCTGCTGGGTCCGGCAGACCGCCCTGCCCGGGAGGGAGCTTCTTGACAGGTGCGCCGGGCTGCTAGTCGGAAAACACGACTTCTTCACTTT
>JAFGTO010000355.1 GCA_016934095.1 Candidatus Glassiibacteriota bacterium | reverse complement strand
GCCCGGGGGAGGGCGGAAACCTTTTTCAAAAGGTTTCCGCCCTCCCCCGGTAAAAGTCTATGAATTTTCATACGAGGAGGACCTGGAGATGTCGCAACAGACCAGCAAGGCGCCGCGGGTGATCATGATCGGCGCGCACCCGGACGACAGCGAGCACTATGCAGGAGGCACAGCCGCGCTCTGGGCCGAGCAGGGGGCCGCAGTGCTGCTGGTCAGCGTGACCAACGGGGATGCCGGCCACCAGAGCCAGGGCGGCGGGGCACTGGCCAAGAGAAGGACCGCGGAGTCCAGGCGCTCGGCCGAGATCCTGGGTGTCGAGTCCCTGGTGATGGACTTCCATGACGGCGAGCTGGAGCCCAGCCTCGAGGTGCGCAAGGCGGTGATCCGGGCCATCCGCTCCTGGCGGGCCGACATCGTGATAAGCCACCGGCCTTACGACTACCACCCCGACCACCGCTACACCTCCCAGGTGGTGCAGGATGCCGCTTTCCTGGTTACCGTGCCCTGTATCTGCCCGGACGTGGAGCCGCTGGGATGGAACCCGGTGTTCCTGTTTTTCGGCGACAGCTTCCTCAAGCCGATGCCTTTCAGCCCGGACGTGATCGTGGATGTAGGCCCGGCCATGGACAAGAAGGTGCGCAGCTTCGCAGCCATGGAAAGCCAGGTGTTCGAGTGGCTGCCCTGGCTCGAGGGGAAGCTGGAATCTGTCCCGGCTTCTGAGTCAGGGCGGCTGGAATGGCTGGGGCAGCAGTACGCGGAGCACTTCGAGCGGGCCGCGGGCCGCTACCGCAAGCTGCTGGCGGAGCGCTATGGGGCGGGGCGCGCCGGGGAGGTGAAGTATGCGGAGGGTTTCGAGCTCTGCGAGTACGGCAGCCAGCCCTCCAGGGAGGAGCTCTGGGAGATGTTACCCAAATAGGCCCTCTCTGACCGGGCAAGCTGCCGGCCGGCAAGCCGGCTGGAAGGCTTTTAGCCCTGATAATCGAAGACTCACCGCAGCAGAGCTGCGGTGAATCTTCGATTGTTAAGATATGTTTGATTATTTTATATTCGCTCGCTATTCCCGCCGTGAACAGCGGGAACAGGCGCTCGGGCGTTCAATTCATAAGGACTTTGTCTTGTGCATAATAAAACGCCGGTGGGCGCGGGCTGGCATCCTTTTTGCCCTTCTCCCGCCGGTCGGTTTATCCCAATACCAGTGCTAAAGCAAAAAGGATGCCAGCCCGCGCCTGACAGAGCACAGGGCTTACTCATTGCTAAAATTTATCAATGATCCGGATTAAGAGTGATATTTTCAATTTATAGCTTTTAACTGCGGCTCACCTGGGCTGCAAAGACTCTAACCGTGGAGGGACCGGATGAAAAGACTCAATTCGATTACGGGCGGTGCGGCGGCCGCCCTGGTGGCGGCCTGCCTGGGACTTATGTTCGTTTCGGGCCCGCTCAGGGCGGCTGGAGAGCCGCTGAGGGTGATCATGATCGGGGCGCACCCGGACGATGCCGAGGCCAAGGGCGGAGGTACGGCCGCGCTCTGGGCGCAAGCCGGCGCCAAGGTGCTGCTGGTATCGGTAACCAATGGAGATGCCGGGCACCAGAGCGAGGGCGGGGGCGCCCTGGCCCGCAGGCGGGCCGCAGAGGCCAGGAAAAGCGCGGAGGCCCTGGGAGTGAGCTGGCAGACACTGGACTTCCACGATGGCGAGCTGGAGCCCAGCCTCGAGGTGCGCAAGGCGGTGATCCGGGCGATCCGCTCCTGGCAGGCCGACATCGTGATCAGCCACCGGCCCAACGACTACCACCCCGACCACCGCTACACCGGCCAGGTAGTCCAGGATGCGGCCTACATGGTGGCGGTCCCCAATGTCTGCCCGGACACTCCGCGACTGGAGCGCAACCCGGTCTTCATGTATTTTGTCGACAGGTTCCGGAGCCCGGCCCCTTTCAACCCGGATGTGATCGTGGCCGTGGACCGGGTGATGGACCAGAAGTGGCTCTCCCTGCACTCGATGACCAGCCAGGTTTACGAGTGGGGACCTTGGATCTCCGCTTACCAGGGGGAGGTGCCGGCCGATGATGCCGGGCGTCTCGAATTCCTCAAACAGGACTGGTCCTCCTGGCTGCTGAGCTGGGCCGAGGACCACAAGGGTCTGCTGGAGGCGCGTTACGGCAGGGAGCAGGCCGCCAAGGTGCGTTTTGCAGAGCCTTTCGAGCTCTGCGAGTACGGCAGCCGGCCCTCCAGGGAAGAGCTCTGGGAGATGTTCCCGAAATAAATCCCGCTTCAATAGCCCGGGGGCGCTGAGCCCGGAAACCAGGACGGGCCGGAAAAGTCTTGCTGCAGGGACACAAAGGACCGTGTCCCTGCAGTTTTTGGATTCGACACGGCCGTTGCAAAGTTTTGCGGACGGTTACAGAGGGAGAACAGATGAAGAAAATTGCGTTGGTTTTTGTTGTCGTCATGTCATTCCTGGCCCGGGACCCGCTCTACCCGAAAGAATATTTCGTCTCGGAGCAGGGGGTCGATGATGCCGGCCGGGACGGCAGTCTCGAGCAGCCTTGGAGGCAGTTGCGCTGGGTGCTGGGCCAGGAGGTCCTCGGCTCCGGAGACACCCTCACCGCCGGCCCGG
>JAFGTO010000354.1 GCA_016934095.1 Candidatus Glassiibacteriota bacterium | reverse complement strand
TGGGGGCCAAAGCGCGGGAATATGTCCGGAAAAATTACGACATCGGAAGGATCCTCGACCTGGAACTGGAGATCATAAAGGAGCTTGCCGGCGGATGAAAAAAATTATTAGAAGCTTAATCAGCGCGCTGCTGTGGATGTTATTAAAACCCCTCCCCCTAGCACTTAAGGCCAAGCTGATCACCAGGTTGACAGACCTGTCGGCTGCCGGTACTTTGCCCGGGGAAACCCTGAGGTTCCTGTTCGAAATAGAGAATCGCCTGTATTGCCTGGAAACGAAAGCATCCATAGCTTACGGCGACGGTGTTCATACCGCTGACAGACACCTGGAGTACCACGGCTTTGTCGCCGGAAACCTCTATGCCGGCGAAAGGGTGCTGGTCATCGGCAGGAGTATCGGATATACGTGTAATGAAATCGCAGTTCGCGCACCGGATATCAAGGTCCTGGGCTTTGATAGACAAGCGGATGAGGTCAGTTTCGCCCGCGGGCGTTACCGGCGTGAAAACCTGGAGTTTCTACATGGCGATGCCTGCCTGGCACTTCCCGAGGGCGAATTCGACGTGGTGACCATGTCCAACGTGCTGGAACACATCGAACAGCGGGTCGAGCTGCTGAAAAAGATAGAGGCCAGTTACAGGCCGAAACGATACCTCTTCCGCGTGCCGCTTTTCGAGCGGGACTGGCGTGTTCCGCTGAAAAAAGAGCTGGGCCTCGATTACCGTCTCGACGACTCTCATTTCATCGAATACACCAGGGAAGAGTTCCGCGAGGAGCTCCGTCAGGCAGGGCTGGAAATCACCCGCATGGAAGTCTGCTGGGGGGAAATCTGGAGTGTGGCGGAGAGCGCCGACCGGAAAGGCCGGGCACAAGGCTGATCCACGGTTCCCCGAGGGCAGGGGGCATCTGTTCAATCTGGAAATCAACCACATACAGAGGTGCAAATGCTGGTAACCGGAGGCGCGGGATTCATCGGCAGCCACCTGGTCGAGAGGCTGCTGGCCGAGGGACACGAGGTAACCTGCCTGGACAACTTTAACCACTACTACGACCCGGCCGTCAAGAGAAGAAACATCAGCCCCCTGCTGGAGGACAAGAGGTTCACCCTGGTGGAAGCCGACATCCGCGACATGGATACCCTGCGGAGCCTTTTCCGGGAGCGCCGGTTCGACAAAGTCATCCACCTCGCCGCCCAGCCCGGAGTGCGGCTTTCCCTGCAGAACCCCGGCCTTTACATGAATATAAACGTAACCGGCACCCTGAACCTCCTCGAGGCGCTCAGGGAGTTCGGCACGGAATCTTTTATCTTCGGCTCGTCTTCATCCGTGTACGGGGCCACCGAGGCGATCCCTTTCAGGGAGGATGGAGAGCTCAAGCCTATCTCCCCTTACGGGGCAAGCAAGAGGGCCGGTGAGCTGCTCTGCGAGGTCTACCGCCATGTCTACCGGATACCGATTGTGGTGCTGCGGTTCTTCACGGTCTACGGGCCGCGCCAGAGGCCGGACATGGCGATCCACAAGTTTATCAGGCAGATCGACCGGGGGGGAAAAATCAGCCTTTACGGCGATGGGTTGAGCCGGCGGGACTACACATTCGTGGCGGACATCGTGGATGGGATCGTTGCCGCCCTGGATAAGGGCTTCGCCTTCGAAACTTTCAACCTGGGCAACTCGGAGCCGGTCGCCCTACGGCACCTGATCTCGACCATCGAGGACTGCCTGGGGAAAAAGGCGGTGATCGAGAACCTGCCCGAGCAGCCGGGCGACCCGTTCGTGACTTACGCCGATATAGAAAAATCCGGCAGGCTGTTGGATTACCGGCCGCAGGTAAAAATAGAGCAAGGCCTGGAGCGTTTCGTCCGGTGGTACGAGGAGGCGAAGAAGCAAGGATGACTCCACCTGCGCGGCCAGCCAGGTATCTTCCCCGGCGCCTCCCGGCCGGCAGGCTCTGCAGAAACCAGTCCTGCTCACTCTCCGAAATTCTCCAGGGCCTCTTTCAAATCCGCCAGGGCCGCCGCAGCATCGGCGCCATCCACTGCCCTGTGGTCCACCGTCAGGGTCAGGTGCAGCACTGGCACCGGGATTACGCTCCCGGCTTTGACCCGCGGTTTCTCGATCACTGCGCCTGCGGCCAGGACAGCCACCTGCGGCGGGCTGATCACGGCATTGAAGGCTTCCACCCCGAGGCTGCCCAGAGAGGAAACCGTAAAAGTACCGTGCATCTGGAAGGAGGCCCTGAGCTTAAGCCGCCTGGCCAGGGCGCTCAGTTCGGCGGCCTCGCCGGTGATCTCCGCGAGGCTCTTGGTTTCCGCCTCCCGGATGACCGGCAGCAGGACACCCTGGTCCGTGGCCACCGCAAAACCGATGTTGACCCCGGCGAACTCCCTGATCCCCTCCGCGGTATAGTGCGCGTTGAGTGCCCGGTGTTTCTCCAGCATCCTTGCGCAGCAGTAAATAATCATATCGTTGTAGCCCGGCACTCTAGCCTTGCCAGCCGCCTTGTAAGCCTCCCTTGCTGTTTTCAGCGCGACAGCCTCCGCCTCCAGGTGAAGGTCGAACTGGGGTATGCTGCGGCAAGAGACACTCACCCTCTCGGCGACCGCCTTGCGGACAGGGGTCAGGGGTCTCAAGACAAACTCAGGCTCCTGTCGTCTGGAAGACATTTCGGATCTCTCTTTCGCTAAAGCTCAAGGTTTCGAGGAATTTTTCCCGGCTGACCGCGCCCTGCCGGTCCCTGCCGGAGCGGATCATGCGGTAAGCTTCCGCCACGATCCCGGACAGGGGCTGATCCAGCCCGCAGAGCCGCTCGAGCACAGCGGCCGGCCCCTTTTTCTCCACCTTCCCTGTTACCTGGAGGTCCGCCGTGAACGGGCCGCCGTCCGGCCCGGGAGCCCGGAAAAAAAGGCCGCAGGCCAGGGTCTGGGCGGTCCAGGGGGACGGCAGCCGGCGTTTCCAGCCCTCCAGCAAAGGCCCGACCACCCTGTCTCCGGGCGAGAGCTTGCGCTCGAGGTCGCGGCCCACCCGGTGGATCGTATCGCCCAGCACGCGGTTGCCGAAACGGCCCAGCAGGTCCTCGACATGCTCGGCCTGGCTGCGCTCGCTGAACTCCCCCGGGTACATCCCCACCAGCAAGGCTCCGGATTCGCTCAT
>JAFGTO010000353.1 GCA_016934095.1 Candidatus Glassiibacteriota bacterium | reverse complement strand
CGGCCTGGTCAACGGGGTGCCGCTGTTTTACACGGTAACTTCCTATGACTACAACCCTTACAACTACCAGGGCGAGTCCCTGGAGTCCAACATCGGGTTCAAGCGCCAGGATGCCCTGGGGCGTTTCGTGCAGCAGGTAACTCCGCGGACCGCAAGCTCCTCGTACCGTCCGGGCGACTACGACTCCGGCCTGGCCGGCGGCGATGGGACCGGCCTGGAGGCTGCCGCCGGGTCCACGGAGTCGGATACCCTGGGCAGCAGCTCGGACACGGTGACTGTCGACCCGCTGGACCCCACCAACCGCAGCGTGCTGCGCCAGAACCTGGTAGTGGATTTCCCAAGGCCGCCGAAACCTCAGACAGCCGCCCTGGTGGCCGGTGCGGTGGACATCGTTTATGGGCAGGTGCTGCCGGATTCGGGAGTCTTTGTTGTCGATTCGCTTGAGGCCGCCGGGCCCGCCACCCGCAGGTACAACATATATTACCACTACCGGGACTCTCACGGCAGGGTAGTGGCGGGCAGCAGCCTGGATAAGAGTTTCAGCTACAGCACGGCGGAGAAGGTGGCAACTTTCCATTTCGACGGGCGGGATGACACCCTGGGGGTTACCTATTCCGGCTGGGTCGAGATCCGGCGCGGCGGCAGGGCGGATGCCAAGGTCGCGCCGCTACGGGTCAACGGCGTTACCGGCACGCTCCTCAGCCCCGGGGTGGCCTATCCCCACCCGGACTACCGCTTCACCGCCCTGCCGGCCCGGATAGGCTTCCCGGGCGAGCCTTTCGTGGTCTTGCAGCCGATGAATATCGAGCAGCTCAACAGCGAGTACATCGCCGGCGAGAGCGCCCGCAACACCTCGAACATGGCCGCTTTCACCCCGGCGGACCTCGAGATCGCCTGGGAGAGCGAGACCAGGGTCAGCGTGCGGGACCTCACCCACCGGGCGGAGGTCCGTTTCAGCGAGTTCACCGACGATGGCTGGGGGTTCCTGCCGCTCGACCAGGTGTCCCACGAGGAGATGATCTGGCAGAGCCTGCATGTCCACCCCAAGCAAAAGCGGGAGTACCGCCTGAAACCAGAGGCGGTCTACTACAGCCACCCGGAAAACCCGGACAGTGTCAGCATGGCGCTGTACGTGCGCGGGGTCGAGCTTTTCGTTACCGCTATCCGCACCCGGCCGCGGGCCGGGGATGTCTGGCTCCTGCGCTGCGATTTCAACTCCCCGGCAGGCGACATGACCAGCCCGGCTCCGGGCCAGCGGGTGGTTTTCCGCTTCCGGCGGGCCACGGACCGGCCCGAGGATGAGCTCCTGAACAGGGTGCGCGTGGTGCCCAACCCCTACCTTGTCTCCAGCGCCCTGGACCCGGGCCCGAGCGACAAGGCGGTGCAGTTCGTGGGCCTGCCGCGCGAGTGCACCATCCGTATCTATACGGTCTCGGGTATCCTGGTCAACGTGCTGGAGCACGGCCCGGGAGTGCCGGAATCGAGCTTCAGCGCATTCGATTCCGGCAGCGGCCAGCGGATTTTCAACCTGCGCAACCGGTTCGGCCTCGAGATGGCCAGCGGCACTTACTATTTCCACGTGGAGAGCAGGGCCACGGGCGAGGAATATATCGGCAAGTTCTCGATTATCAACTGAGCTGTATAATCGGCCAAGGATGCCGGGACGGGACATGCCTCACCCTGACTGGCTGGAACGGCGAAAAAGAGATGCAAGCGAGAGGACCCCAGGACAGGTGGTATTTGCTTTATCACAGGCTGCGCAGCGGCGCGCTCCTGGCATTGAGCTACCTCTGGGCGGTCGTGCTGGGGAGCCTGCTGCTCTGGCTGCCCTGGTCGAGCGAGACCGGAGGCCTCTCCCTGGTAGACGCACTGTTCACCGCGACCAGCGCTGTCTGTGTCACCGGCCTGACCGTGGTGGACACCGGCTCGGCTTTCACTGTTTTCGGCAAGTCGGTCATCCTGCTGCTGATCCAGGCCGGCGGGCTGGGGATCATGACTTTCTCGGTACTGATGGCCCTGGCGATCGGCCGCATGCCGGCCCTGCGCGACCGCTGGGTCATCGAGAGCATGTTCGGCGGGAACATTAAAATCCAGGCCTGGGACCTGGTCAAGTCCATAGCGGTCTTTACTTTCATCTGCGAGGCCGCAGGTGCGGTCCTGCTTTGCGTAGGCTGGCTGAATGCAGGTTATCCTTTAGGGGAAGCCCTCTGGTACGGGCTTTTCCACAGTGTCTCCGCCTTCTGTAACGCGGGCTTCGCCTTTTTCCCGGACAGCTTCGAGGGCTTCCGGGGCGACCTGGTGGTCAACCTGACTGTCTGCGGCCTGATCATCCTGGGAGGCATAGGCTTCCTGGTGCTCTATGAGCTGGCGGGATTTTTCCGCTCGCCGATCAACCGCAGGGTCTCGCTGAACACCAGGCTGGTACTCTGGACCACCCTGGTGCTGCTGGCCGCGGGGGCCGTGGGGATCTACCTGCTGGAAGCGAACAACGCGCTCCAGGGGATGCCGCTCGGGCAGAAGCTGCTGGCCAGTTTTTTCCAGTCTGCCACCGCCCGCACGGCAGGGTTCAACACGGTGAACATTGCCTATCTCGGCAATGCGACTATCCTGCTGCTGATGCTGCTGATGTTTGTCGGCGCCTCGCCGGGCTCCTGCGGCGGCGGCATCCGGACCACCAGCCTGGCCCTGCTGATAGCCCT
>JAFGTO010000352.1 GCA_016934095.1 Candidatus Glassiibacteriota bacterium | reverse complement strand
CCCCGGGGTCCACCGAGGAGCCGGTCAGGTAGGTGATCCTCCCGTGCTGCGGGCGGCCCGGGCGCTGCTCGATATCGATGGTAATCACCCGGCCGCGGCCCAGCAGGTCGAAGACCGAGGCCAGGTAAAAGGCGCTGCCGCCGAAGAGGGTGCCGGTCTCGACCACCGTGTCCACACCCTGCCCGGCGATAATCTCCTGGTAGACCCAGAGGTCGAGGGGGCATTTCTGCACCGGAGTGCCCAGCCAGGTGGTGCTCTGCCAGGTCCGCTCGCCGGAGTCGTAGTAGAGGCGGTGGAACTCATCCACTACCTTTGACTGCCCTGGTTTCCCTGCACCCGAGGCCCCAGCGGAAAAACAGGATTTTAACAGTTTTTTTAAAGCCATTGACCAAGCCTTTCCGATTTTTAATCCTGGTACGGCGCGCAACGTCTAGGGGTCCGAGGAAAGCTCGCTACGCCGGTATGCCTATGCCCGGCTTGATCTTTCTTATTTTCCGGCTGCCGCTTTCAGCTAGCTCTCATACTCCAGCGGGTCATCCACCCCCGCCTCTGCGAAAGCTCTCAGCCGCAGCACGCAGCTATCGCAGCGGCCGCAGGCTGGCCCGCTGGAGCGGTAGCAAGACCAGGTCAGCTCGAAAGGCGCGCCCAGGCTCAGGCCCATCTCGACAACCTCGTGCTTGCGCAGGGCGATCAGCGGGGTGCTGATGCGGATCCCGGTCTCCGGCCGGGTGCCGAGCTCTACCAGCCGCTGGAAAGCCTCGTAGTACTCGCGTCGGCAGTCCGGGTAGCCGGAGCTGTCCTGCTCCACAGCGCCGATATAGACCGTGCCGGCGCCCACCACCTCGGCCCAGCTCACCGCGGCGCTGAGGAAATGCGCGTTGCGGAACGGCACATAGCTGGAGGGGATTACCCCGGGGTCCGGGCCGGACTCGCTCACTGCAATCGAAGTATCGGTCAGGCTGGAGCCGCCGATCGAGCCCAGGTGCTCGAGCCGGCAGACCAGCCGGTCGCGCACGCCGTAGTGGTCGGCCAGTCGCCGGAAGCACTCCCGCTCAACCTCCTCGGTGCGCTGCCCGTAATCTGCGTGCAGGAAGTACACCCGCCCGTGCCGCTTCAGCGCCAGGGCGGCGCAGACACAACTGTCCATTCCCCCGCTGACACAGACCACGGCCCTGTCTGCATTCGACGCCATTTTCATCCCTTTGACTCCGCCCAGCCAAATGACTGCGGCGGGTCTTTAATATGGAGACCCGGCCGCCGAAAATCAAGGCCGGCGCCCCGGCCATCCGCCTTGACAGGCCTGGCGGCAGGACGCTAACTTGTATGCCGCTGCGATCCGTAGCGGCTCCCCGGGCAGTCAGGACTGCGGTCAACGAACGGGCCCGGCCCGGGAAGCCGCCGCAAGACCTGTAACTCTTCCCGGTGCCTGTCGTTATGAATACCGGGTTCCGTGTTTGTGCCGGACTGATAACTATCATTAAAAACCAAGGAGAGCGAAGTTGATCAAGCTGGGACTGTGCAGCGTGACTTTCCGCCGGAAATCCATGGAAGAGCTGGTCGAGCTCTGCAGCAGGGTCGGCCTGGAGGGGATCGAAGTCGGCGGCGACATCCACCTGCCGCCGGGCAGCCCGCAGGCCGAGGTGGATAAAGTGGCGGGCCTCTGCAGGGGAGCCGGGATTGAGATCCCCAGCTACGGCTCCTATTTCAACGTGCTCGAGCACGGAGCCGCCGATTTCGGGCCGGTGCTCGAGACCGCAGTGCGTCTGGGCGCCGGCACCATCCGTATCTGGCCCGGCTGGGTGGAGCCGGAGCAGATGACGCAAGCACAGCTCGGGACGATCGCCTCGACCGCCCGGGCCGCGGCCGCGGCCGCAGCGGAAAAAGGTGTGCGGGTGGCTTTCGAATTCCACCTCAACTCGCCCACCAGCGGGGCGAAAAGCACCCTGCGGCTGCTCGAGGCGGCCGGACACGATAACCTGTACACTTATTACCAGTTCCTGGAGCCAGGCGACATCAAGCGTAATATCGACGACCTGAAAGCCGTGTTCCCGCGCCTGGCCAACCTGCACTGCCACTATTACGAGGGCGAAGTCTGCAAGCCCCTTGCCGACGGAAGAAAACTGTGGGCCGCTATCTGCAGCACTCTGAAAGAGCTGGACTACCGGGGCTACATCTTCATGGAGTTTGTCAAGGACGACAGCCCGGAGCAGCTTGCCCGGGACGTGGCCCTGCTGCGCGAGCTGGTGGGCCGGTGACACCCTCTTTCCATCCATACAACCGCTGCCGCCGGAACGTACCGCCGCTAACACCCCTGCTGGCAGCCCTTTGCCTGCTGACCTGGTGCTGTGCCTCTCTGGTCCCTGCCCGGGAGCCGGATGAGCCGGGTCTGCGCACGATCCGGGCCGCGCGGGCCGGGCAGGCGCCGGAGATAGACGGCCTGCTCGACGATGCGTGCTGGCAGGACGCGGACTGGCAGGGGGACTTCATCCAGCTCAAACCCTCGCCCGGCGAGCCGGCCCGCGCCCGGACCCGCGTGGCGGTCGCCTGCGACGATACCCATCTCTACGTTGCTTTCCGCTGTTTCAATCCCCCGGAAAACCAGGTCAACTCAAAGATAAACCGCCGCGACGGGAACATGGACACGGACAATGCGGTCACCCTCTACCTGGACTCGTTCCATACCCGGCGCGACTGCTACTATTTCAGCACCAACTCCCTGGGCACCCAGGTGGACGGCAGGATCGGCGAGGACGGCGGCGCGAACGACAAGAACTGGGACTGCACCTGGCAGGTGAAATCGCGCGAGGACTCCCTGGGCTGGACCGCAGAAATGGCTATCCCGGTGAATGAGATCCGCTTCCCCGAAGGGGAGGGCCATACCTGGGGGATCAATTTCCGGCGCAACTACCCGGTCTTTTTCGAAACCAGCTTCTGGACCGAGAGGGACGCCGCCTGGCGTATCTCCCGATCAGGCGACCTGGTGGGCCTGGGCGGGTTCAGAAAAAAGTTTTCCGCCGCCCTGTATCCCTACATCGTCTCTCTGAACTCCAACACCCCTTCCTCCGGCCGCAAGACTGTCTACTCATCCGGGGGGACCGAGGTGATCTCCGGCGCCGACCTGAAATTCGACCTCGGCGCCACTGTCAACGGCAACCTCACCTACAACCCGGACTTCGCCACCGTGGAAGCGGACCTCGAGGTGATCAACCTAACCCGCTACGAGACTTTCTACCCGGAAAAAAGGCTGTATTTCCTCGAGGGCGCCGAGCTTTTCAGCACCCGGTTCAATGTCTTCCATTCGCGCCGCATCGGGGATATAGACCTGGGGCTGAAAACCAACGGCAGGCTGGGCGATTTCAACTTCGCCGCGCTCTCGGCCCACGAGCGGGCCGCCGGGGGCAGGCAGTCTTCCCTGACCTCGGTTTTCCGCCTGCAGAAAGACGTGCTCGGCAAATCCAATATCGGCCTGAGCGCGGTTGACAGGTCCTGGGACGGGGAATACAACCGGGTGTACAGCACGGATGCCACTATCAATTTCGGCCGGGGCTACAGGGTCGAGACCCAGTACGCGGGGAGCTTCGCTTCCGGGGGGGAGTTCGAGAGCGCCTATTTCGCCCAGCTCAGCCGGGATGTCCAGTTGTACAACTATCACTTCACCTATACCAATATCGACCCCGGCTTCCGGGAGAATGTCAACCCGGTCGGCTTCATCCAGGATGATGACCGGCGGATGCTGGACTTCGGAGGCGGGCACGAGCAGTGGATCAGGAGATACGGGATCGACAAGATCAACAGCAATATCAACGGCAACGTTTTCTGGAGCCACTCGGGAGCGCTGCGCAATGTAGAGGCAGGCGGATGGGTGGGCGTGACCT
>JAFGTO010000351.1 GCA_016934095.1 Candidatus Glassiibacteriota bacterium | reverse complement strand
TCGCCCATCCGGTAGTAAAGGTCCGCATCGATCAAGACGGGTGAAGAATGAAGGCTGCGGGATTCAAGCGCGCTCTGGAAACAGGCCATTGCCTGCTCTTTCTTGCCTGAGCTGGAATAAGCCATCCCTAAGTAATAGTGCCACATCTTGGGGTCCTGGCTGATATCTTCGATCTGTTTCAGGTAGTCAGCCGCGGTCTCGGGGAAGTTGCGCTCGAGCAGCAGCTCGGCCGCCAGCATGTTGGCGCCGAAGTCCCCGGGCCTGTTCTCCAGGTATTTTTTCAGCTCGAGGTAGGCCCTGTTCGGCCTGGCTGTCCAGCGGTAGATGACCGCTTTCTGGTAAAACGAATCCAGGCTATTGGTGCTGTCCAGCCCGGCCAGGATCTCCTCGAAGACCTGCGGATACTTAAAAAGGGCGAACAGCCGCACCCCGTCGAGCTCCAGCTCCGCCAGGGGCTTGCCGTGGCGGTAAAGCGCCCAGTCCAGCTCGTTGAACATGCCCTGCCGGCTGTACTGCAGGATGTAACCGAATTCTTTCTGGCTGAACTGCACCGAGGGCTTGATCAGGCCCAGCCCCTGCAGGAAAAGGTAATGGCTGTCGTTCATGGTGAACACCACGGCCGAATCCGGCACGGTCCTGTCGATCAGCCGGCAGGCCTCCCGGTTGAATGTCTCCCACATGTATGCAGACTCCATCCCGAGGCGGGCCGCTCCCCTGGTCCCGCCGGCAAGCGAGTTGTAGTAAGACAGCTCGTAGGGATGGACCCTCGCCAGTGCAAAGCCCGAGGCCGAGAGCATCGCTCCCAGCAGCAGCCAGGCGATCAGGGCCCCGGGCCTCTTTTGATGGAACCGGCTTATCCGGGCGAAGAGTCGCGGCAGGTCCAGCCGGGCGAAGTTGTGGAAGCCCCTGGCGGAGATGACCGCCAGGAAAGCGAAAGCGGGCAGAAACAGCCTGACCCCGTCGTGGCCCGGCGAGGCCGGCAGCATCATTACCAGTACCAGGACCAGCCAGTGCAGCAGCATGTGGCTGGCCCAGAGGTCCCGGAGCGGCCGCCTGGCTGTGTGCCAGAAACCGTAGAGGAAACCTGCCAGCACCAGCGGCGAGACGGTGAAAAGTGTCAGGACCAGCGGGTGGTGCCAGGGCAGGTGAAAATAGTATTGCCTGCCCAGGTAGTAAGTGGGGATGCAGAGGTAATCCGAGCGGGTGGCGCTGTCGACAATATAAATGTAAAGACGCTCGAAGGTGCCGTGCCACCACTGGGGATTGAGCCCTATCATCACCAGCGGGCTGACCACCAGGGCGATCCCCACCGGCCAGGCGGCTTGTCTGAACCTGCGGGAGAGGACCACGTAGGCGGCCAGGGGAAGCGGGATGACCAGGGCGGTAAACTTGGTGGCCAGAGCCAGGCCGTACACTACCGCAAAGACAGGCGCCCACCGTCTCGATTCGAGTGCCCGGTGAAAGCTGGCCGCTGCGGCGAACCAGAGCAGGGTCAGCGGCATGTCCGTGCAACCGAAATGTGCGTGGCCGAAGACCCTGGGCATCAGGGCGAAAGAGCCTGCCGCCCACAGACCTGCGGCGGCTCCGTAGCGAACGCCCACAGTCCGGAAGAGCAGCGCTGCCAGCAGGGCGAACATCAGGGCCGGGGCCAGCCGGTAGGCCGCCACTGGCCCCAGCCGACCCCCGAACAAGGCCAGGGTCAGCGTGCTGCACAGCTTGTAGAAAGGGGGATGGACATTATATATGAGCTGGATGTTCCAGTGGCGGTCGATAGCCTCTTCGCTGAACGGTGCGCTCCAGCGGCCGGCCGAAAAATCCTGCGCCGCTTCCCGGAACCAGGCCAGTTTGTGGAGGCACGAGTTATAGTAATTAGGCTCATCGCAGTTCAACCCGATGTCCTCGATAGTGCAAACAACGGCGACCAGGGCGGCCAGACCGGCGATCAGCGAGAGGGCGTTAAGCTTAAGGTCGTTTCGGCTGCTCGGCTTTTTCAACTCAGACAGTCCCTGCATCTTCAGGTGGCCGGCTGCCCGGCTCTGCTTTGAACCGGAGAGATACACCGGAATTTTAACAGAGGCGCAGTGTTTAAACAACAAAATTAAGGTATCGGCCCGTCTCTAAATTTTTTACTTTGCTCTAAAAAAGAAACAGCTTTATCTTAATTTGGTTTTCCTGCTTTACCCGCTTTAACAGCTTTAATGCAGGATGCAAGTCGCAGATACCCCCGTGGAAGTCTTCCCTGCCGGAAGGTGTTTATAAATCCAAATAACGAGGTGATCAGAAAATGCCATCCTACAGAATTTCCCTTTGCCCGCCCGCAGTCTGCCTGGTCTGGGCGGGATTACTCGCCTGGTGTTTCCTCTCCCCTGCCCTGGCGCAGATGCCGGGCCCCGCGGGGAGCTACCTGGAAGACTACAACGGGGATGGCAAGGTGAGCATCAGCGACGTGATCGCCCTGCTGCTGCTGTCCCGCGAGGACCCGCAAGATCCACGGGTGGATTACAACGGGGATGGTAAATTCAGTATATCCGATGCCATAGCCCTGCTGATCAACATCCGGGACGGCAACCTCCACCCCCTGGAAGAACCGGCCGCGGACCACTGGCAGGTGATCGGCCCCGGGGGCGGCGGAGCCATGTTCGTGCCGGCTGTCGACCCTTTCGACCCGGCCCATTATTTCGTGGTCTGCGACATGACGGGCGCGTATGTGACTTTCGATGACGGGGTAAGCTGGCGCATGTTCAACCTGCGCACCAGGGTGCAGGATATCGAGTTCGACCCCACCAGCCAGGGGACTGTCTACGCAGCCAATACCGGGCTTTACCGCAGCGAGGACGGCGGTGTCCGCTGGCGGCTGGTCTACCCCGACCCCTCGCAGATAATCTCCGAGCAAATGGTGGGCGACCACGCCGAGCAGTGGTACGAAACGACTGACGGCATGCCGGATGCAGAGATCGACAAGATCCGGGTAGACCCGGCGGACGGCGACCACCTCTACCTGGGTCTGCACCCCCGCTGGGACGGCCCTGCCAGGCTGCTGGTCTCCAGCGACCGGGGGGCTGACTGGCGGGTAGTCTGCAGCCTGGAGGGAGGCAGCGTTCTGGCCATTTTCCCGGGAAGCTGGTGGGACAATCCCGACAAGGTAACCGTGGTTACCGAAGAGGCCTGCCTGCGCATTTCCGAAAGCAGCGGGGAGGTAACCAGCCTGGAGCTGCCGGCTGCTCCCCTGCTGTGTGCGGACGGCGGCAGGGGTGAGGAAGGCGCCGCTGTCTACATCCTCTCAGGCATGTGGTGGTCCGGGAAAGACCTCCTCGGCGGAGTCTACCGCTCGGATGACGGCTGCAGCAGCTGGACCCCGGTCAGCGCGGGCCTGGTGAAAGGTATCTCCAGCACGATGGACGCTCCCTCGTTCAACGTGCTGGCGGCCTGCCGGAACCGGCCGGAAATCGTTTACCTCTCCTGCGAGTCGACCCCGGCGACCAGCGACGTGCCTTATTACTACGGTATCTATAAAACCACGGACAAAGGTGAAACCTGGAGCTGGGCCTTGAAAGCCGACTGGAACTCGTATGTCTCGAACAATTACAGCGAGTCCTGGCTCACCCGCAGCTACGGCACCGGATATTCGGGCAGTCCGAACGGCCTGGGGGTCTGCCCCACCGACCCGGATGTCTGTCTCGCCTCGGACGGACACAGCTTCCGCACCGCGGACGGGGGCGAGACCTGGCAGACGGTCTACAGCAACGACATGGGCGGCGGAGCCTATTCCAGCCGCGGCCTGGATGTGACCACCTGCTACGGCGTGCACTTCGACCC
>JAFGTO010000350.1 GCA_016934095.1 Candidatus Glassiibacteriota bacterium | reverse complement strand
TTGAGCGAGTAGCCGACAATGGTCAGCAGGGCGGCCACGATCGACAGGCTGATCTCTTCGTTGAGCAGCGAGAAAATACCCACCGTAATAACGACATCGTGGATCAGGGCCACGATCGCGCCGACCGCATACTTGAAATCGAACTTGACACAGAGGAACCCGACCACGCCCAGGGAGATCAGGATCAGCAGGACGGTCCACAGGTCGGAGCTGAGCACGTACCTGGATGAGCTGACAGTGAGCACCAGCAGGCCGAAAATGACAGTGGCCAGCACCCCCATGAAGCTTTCGGCCTCGAAGCGGATGGAGATGTAGATGATGATACCGATCAGGGAGAACAGCAGGGCCAGCAGGGCTTTCTCCCTGAGCTCGGTGCCGATTTTCGGGCCGACCAGGTCATTTTGTTCGATCAGGTAGCGGTTGTCCGGGAAAAGTCTGTTGAACTGGCTCTCGATAGCGGCCATGTAGCCCTGGTTGCTGTCGGTGATCTGCAGGCGGATGAAGATATGCCGCCTGTCGCCGAAATGGGTTACCTCGTAGGAGGTCATGCCGGCCCGCGAGACCGCGTCCCTCACCTGCTCGACTGAGATCTCCTTATCGAACTTGAAAGTGATCGCCGCACCGCCGGTGAAATCTATGCTGTAACGGGGCCCGCCGTGGAGGATCAGCGAGAGCAGGCCGATCCCGATAGCGATCAGGGAAGCGGTTATCGCTTTTTTGCGGTAGCCGATAAAATCGAAGTTGGGGTTCTTGATGATTTCCATTTTAGCTGCTTCCTCCTGAGGTGATATTCCCCTTCCGGACGACCGGTTCGCTGCAGGTCAGAGGGCGATAGATTTGACTTTTTTCCTGGTGGTCCAGAGGTCGAAGATCACCCGGGTGACATAGATGGCGGTGAACATGCTGGTAGCCAGCCCGATGCTCAGGGTGACCGCAAAGCCCTTGATCGGGCCGGTGCCGAACTGGAACAGGACCACGGCGGTGATAAAAGTGGTGACATTGGCGTCCAGGATGGTCGAGAACGCGCGCTCGTAGCCCGTGTCGATAGCCGCCCGCAGGGTCTTGCCGAAACGCAGCTCCTCGCGGATGCGCTCGAAGATCAGCACGTTGGCATCCACCGCCATGCCGATGGTCAGGATCAGGCCGGCGATACCCGGCAGGGTGAGGGTGGCGTTGAACCCGGCCAGCACGGCCATGATAATCACCAGGTCGAAGATCAGGGCGATGTTCGCCACCAGCCCGCCGAAGCGGTAGTAGATGAGCATGAAAACCAGCACCAATCCCAGGCCGATCAGGGCGGCCCGGCTGCTTTTGCGGATTGAGTCGGCGCCGAGGGACGGCCCCACGGTGCGGCTTTCCGCTATGGTGAGCGGCGTGGGAAGCTGGCCGGCCCTGAGCACGATAGCCAGGTCGCGGGCTTTCTCCATCGTGGGCACACCCTCGATCTGGGCCCTGCCCCCGGGGATGCGGCTCTGGATCCGGGGAGCGAACTTGACTATTTTATCGAGCACGATAGCCAGGTCGCGCTGCAGGTAGCGGGCGGTAACGGCTTCGAAAACGTCGGCGCCCTCTCCGGTCATCTGCATCAGCACCAGGGGCTTGTTGGCGTTCCTGGGGTCCATGCCGCTGCCTAAGGTGGCATTGGCATCGGCCAGGAACTGGCCGGTCATCTCAGGTGTCTTCTTTACCAGGAAGATGCGCTTGAATACCGACCCGTCCGCACCGATGAAATCCGTATCGTCGTCCCCCCAGAGCACTTCCAGGGTGTCCGGCTCGTCATCCTCGAACTCGCTGCGGTACTTGAGGAAGTCGACCTGGTTTTTCACCTCGACCAGGGAAAGAGTCTCCTGCACCTGCGGCAGCGAAAGGTATTCCTTGACCAGCGGCACGTTTTGCAGCGGAACCAGGAGCTCGTTTTCGCGGCGGCCCGCGGCCCGCAGATACGAGGCGTCATAGGAAAAAAGGCGGCTGAGAGGCGTCTTGGACTCATCGGCCTCTGCACTCGTGCCGGAGAGCAGGTCTTCGAGATCGCCCTCGGCGGATGGAAGAGTCCCCTCCAGGGTGTCGGGCTGCCCTGACAGCTCGGCTTCGGCACTGTCCTGCGCCGCCGGCTCTTTAAACAGCTCCAGGGGATCGAGGGTCTCCCGGGGCTTTTCGGCCGGGGCGGTCCCGGGAGTTTCCTCTTCGGCAGGGGTTTCCTCTCTCAACAGGACCAGATCGTTTTCCAGGACAGTCTCATCCGCCAGTTTCAAAGCCTCCAGGAACATGCCCTGGGGCTTGACCAGCTTGAACTCCAGGTATGCGCTCTGCTCCACCAGGCTGCGGGCCCTGGCCGTATCCACCACGCCGGCCAGCTCGACAATCAGCCGGTCCTCGCCGGCCCGCTGGATTATCGGCTCGCTCACCCCGAACTGGTCAACCCGGGTCCGGATGATTTCCAGCGCCCGGGCGATGGCATCCGCCTTGTCATCTTCCGACATGCTCATCTCAGAGTCGTCCAGCTCCAGGACCAGATGCATGCCCCCCTGCAGGTCCAGACCCAGCTTGATACTCCGTTCTTCGAGGTCCTGCAGCTGCGCCTGGTCGGTAAGTCTCAGGCGCTTCATCTTGTCCGGTGAGAGACTGCTCAGGTAAAAAGTCGGGTAGAGGTAGTACAGTGAACCCAGAAGTATTAACGAGATGAAGATTATTTTAAAGCGAATGGACTTGATCATCAGTGGAAACTCCCTTGCGGGTGTATATTATCTTTAATGGTCTGAGAGTCCGGCTTGAGGTCGAATCGATCTTTCAGCATGAGAGAAAACCCTGACGGACTCGGTGGAGATCCAGGAAACTGATAAGTTGGTAAGCTATAAAATTTAGAATTATGATAACTCTTTGTCAATATTAAAAACGGGCGTATATTTTCATTAACTCCGGGGATCCGCATAACGGCCCTTGACACGGCAGGCAGTCGCAAGCCTGTCCTTAGTAGGACCATTGCCGGGAAGATACATGCCGGAAGTCAGCGTTATCATACCTGCCTATAACCGCGCCGCCATGCTCGGCGATGCGGTGAACAGCGTGCTCGGCCAGACATTCGGGGATTTTGAGCTGATCGTAGTCGATGACGGGAGCACCGATGACACGCCGCGTCTGCTCGGCGGCCTGGCCGGCAGGGTGACGGCGCTGCGCACGCACCGTCAGGGCGTGGCCGCGGCGCGCAACCACGGCGCAGCCGCGGCTACAGGCCGCTACCTGGCGTTCCTGGACTCGGACGACCTCTGGCTGCCGGAAAAACTGAAATGCCAGGTAGCCGCCCACCGTGCTCACCCGGATCTGCGGATCAGCCACACCGATGAGGTCTGGGTGCGCAGGCAGCGGCGGGTCAATCCCATGCGCAAGCACGCCAAGCGGGGCGGCCGGATTTTCCGCTACAGCCTGCCGATGTGCCGGATCAGCCCCTCATCGGTGGTCCTCGAGCGCAGCCTGTTCGAGGAGGTGGGCGGCTTCGACAGGCACTTCTGTGTCTGCGAGGACTACGAGCTGTGGCTGAGGATCACCGCCCGCTACCCGGTGCTTTTCCTCGAGCGCAGGCTGACAGTCAAGCGCGGCGGGCACCCGGACCAGCTTTCGGCGGCCTGCTGGGGCCTGGACAGGTTCCGGGTCAAGGCGCTGGTCAAGCTGCTGGGCCTGGGGATCCTGGATGAGGGCCAGCGCCGGGAGGTGTTCGCTGAGCTGGAGCGCAAGGCGGGAATCCTGGCCGGCGGGTATGCGGCCAGGGGTAAGGCCCGCCAGGCCGGGCGCTATGCCGGGCTTGCCGCCTGCGCCGGGAAGATGACCCTGCCGGGCCTGCAGGAAAATCACGGAGGCACGAAATGAAGGGAACTCGTAATAAAGCCCTGCTGCCTGCCGCAGGGAATCTTCGTTGATCAGGCGACGGAAGGAAAAACTATCTTGAGCGGACCGAAAAGAATGGAAAATGCAGAAATCTTTCAAAACGCCCGGTTGGTCAAGGTCCGGTTGCAGGAAGTGGATGACCGGGACCGGACTTTCGCGCTCTGCTGGCCCGGGGAGCGCGGCGTGGAGGAGCTGGCTGCCGGGATCGGGACCTCGGGAGTGATCGCCCCGGTCTGGGTGGCCGGGGAAGAAAAGGGCGGGGATTTCTTCCTGGTGGATGGTTTCAGGCGCGTGGCGGCCGCCCGCAGGGCCGGAATCGAAGTCCTGCCGGCGGAGCTGCTGCCCGGAGACCTCGACCCGGTAAAGCTTTTCAGGGCCAGGCTCGCCGGGCAGGGAGCGCGGCTCTCGGCAGTGGAAGCCTCGAGAGTCCTGGAGAAGCTGAAAACACAGTTCCGGGTCGGGGAAAGCACCCTGGTGGAGACTTTTCTCCCCCTGTTGGGACTGGGCAGGGCCCGGCCCCTGCTCGAACAGTGTCTCGGCTTGAGCGCCCTGGAGGAGCCGGTGGCCCGCTATTGCGCCGAAAACCGGGTGGGTCTGGCC
>JAFGTO010000046.1 GCA_016934095.1 Candidatus Glassiibacteriota bacterium | reverse complement strand
GGAGACCTGGGGGAAAACCGGGTATTCTGGCGCAAAGGTACTGGCGGAATGCGTTTTGCCGGACCTGTCGAGCTGATCGGCCCTTCAATGCTGGAGGAGACGGTGGGCTCGCTGGACCTGGCCGCCGGGGACTGTGACTGGGACGGCGACCTGGACCTGGCGCTTACCGACCGGGTCGGCAACTTGTTCCTCTTCAGCAACAGCGGCGGAGGCGGCTCGCCCCGCTGGGAGCCTCTCGGCTGCAGGCGTTTCCCCCACGCCGGCTTGAGCCCCGTGGCAGGAGGCTTTCTCGCAGGCCATCCTGACTTGGGGCTGTTCCTGGTTACCGAATCGAGCTTCATCCTCCGGCTCGAAGCGGACAGGGAAAAGCTCTCAACGGGTTTCCCTTTCCGGGAGCCGGTCCGCCTGGAGTGCCGCGGTCCCCTGCTTTCGGCAGGTAATTTTTCGGTGCCATCCGTGGGTGACCTGAACGGCGACCGTGTCCTGGACCTGGTGGTGGGCAACGAAGATGCCTACCTCACTTTCTTTCCGGGAACGGGCTCCGGAGACTGCCCGGTTTTCGGCCCCGGCCAGCTGCTCGAGGCCGGCGGCGAGAGAGTCTATCTGCCTGCAGGGCCCACCGGCTCGCCCCAGGGTCCGGTCGAGGCGGCTTATGGTTACACCAGCCCGAATCTGGCGGACTGGGACAGGGACGGCGACCTGGACATCTTGTTCTCGGGCAGTCGAGGCATCTATTACTTCATGGCCGGCCTGGGAGACAATGAGCCGCGCTTCGCCGGCCTGGAAGTGCTGACCTGTCTCGGCGACACCCTGCGCACTGTCTGGCGGGTCAGGCCGGAAGTGTGCGACATCAATCAGGATGGGCTCCCCGACCTGGTTACCCTCGACCGCTGGGGGCAGTTGTGCTGGTTCGAGCGCACCGGCAGGGGAAACGACCTCAAAGCCGGGACTCCGTTCATGGACGACCGGGGGGAGCCGGTCAAGCTGGATGGAGAGCCGATCGACGGGCATGTCCACAGCGGCCGTATCAAGCTGAACCTGGCCGACTGGGACGGGGACGGCGACCGGGACCTGCTGTTCGGCACCTCCCGGATGGCGGAATCCTACAGGGTGGAGAAAACAGGCAGGGGAGGGTTTTCACATATCGACTGGCTGGAGAATATCGGCACGGACAGCCGTCATGTTTTCAAGCGGCGGGGATCAGTGCTCAACCGCGGCGGAATACCGGTCAAGCTCGGTTGGCATACCGCTACACCCGAGGCCGTGGACTTCAACGGGGACGGCAGGCTGGACCTGCTTATCGGCGCGGAAAGCGGCCAGGTCTACTTTTTCGAAAGGAGCTTCCTGGACCGCGGCTGCAGCCCCTGATCCTCGATGCAGCTCCAGGAATTCCCTGTCTGCCCCCTGCTCTGCCTTCAGCCAGAGCAGTATTTTTAGAGCTCCCATCCTTCCCGGTATTTCCGGTACAGCAGCTCGTTGGCCTCGGGCAGGTTGGTGATTTTCATGCTCGCGGCGTCCCACTCGATTTTTCTGCCGACACGCAGGGCCACCGCTCCCAGGCAGATGGCTTCCGTGCAAGCTTTCACGCTTTCAAAACTCCCAGGCGAGGGTTCACCACCCTTGAAAGCCGCTATCCAGGCACTGTTGCGGTCTTCCCGCTCACGGGCAGCCTCTTCGGCTCCCTGGTGTTCACGCATCTTTTGCTCGGGAATGAGCTGCGGCCTGTTCCCCAAGAAATCCGCCAGAATTTTCCCCCGGTCGCCGACAAACATCATGCCGCTGGCCGGCATCTCTTTGTTGTCCGCGTAAAGCTCCTCAGGTGTCGGCGGCCGCATTCCCCCGTCATACCAGAAGATCTCGGGCTGGGGCGTGTTGTCGTGCCCGGCGAAGGTAAAACGGATGGTGGAGGCGTTCGGGAAAGAGACTTTGTTTTCCTTGATCCCGCTTACCTGGTCGACTATCTCGCAGGTAAAGCTCGGGGTCGCCTCCACCCTGACCGGGGCCTCCAGGCCGAATGCCGTAAATACCGGCCAGAGACTGTAAATGCCCATATCGCCCAGGATGCCGCTGCCGAAATCATACCAGCCGCGAAACACGGCATGCGTATAGTTGGGGTGATAGGGGCGGTCGAGTGCAGGCCCGAGCCATAAGTCCCAGTCGAAGCCCTCCGGGACCGGCGGGGTCTCGGTCGGGCAGGCCGGCCACTGGGGCCAGATAGGCTTGTTTATCCAGTTGTGCACTTCCCGCAGCGGCCCGATGGAGCCATCCTCTATCCAGGCCCGCACCAGGGCAATAGAGTTCCTGTTACTCCAAGCCGAGAGGTGGGTGGCGACCTGCGTTTCCCGGGCGGTTTCGACAGCCAGCCTGGCTTCGTACAACACATTGGCGACCGGTTTATGCATCACCACGTGCTTGCCTTTTTTCATGGCTGCAATCGCTATGGTCGCATGGAGGTGGTCAGGCGTCATTATCTTGACCGCATCCAGGTCTTTCTCCTTTTCCAGCAGCTCCCGGAAATCGGCATAGGAGGCGCATCCCCGGTAGCTGTTCGAGGGCTTGTTCCCGGCATAGTAGGCCTCGACTATCTCCCGGCCGACCTCCCGGCCCGCCCGGATCCCGTCCACGCCTTCCCCCCAGGCCTGATTGTCCAGGAATTTACGGATCTGGTTCCTCAGGCCGTGCCTGGACCAGTCCACGTAGTCTGTGCTGTCCGTATTGGGGTCGCAGACCGCTGCGATATGTACCTCCGGGTTAGGGAGCAGCCCGGTGAGCTCCCGCAGTCCCTGGGTCCCCAGGCCGATGTAACCCAGGTTGATTTTATCGCTCGGAGCGATGTGTCCGGGCCCTCCCAGCACGTGCCTGGGGACCACGGTAAAGGCAGCGGCCGCGGCGGCAGAGCCCAGGAACCTGCGACGGGTTATCTTTTTCTCGGGTGTCATTTCTCGGCTCCTCTGGTGGATGTTTGACGGGACTTACGTGAAAGGCAGTAATGTCGATCAAACCGGGGAAATGGTTTGTGGAAAAACCAGGGAATGCCCCTGAAAACTTTAACACCGGATGCGGCACAACACAAGCCTTGAGAGGCACCCGGCTCAGAGTAAGTCGAAAGCACCGGGCTCTTGCCCGGATTATCACACCGTTGGAGAAAAAGGGTTTGCTGGAAAAAGCAGACCTTCTCCCTTATAATAATACAATTACTCGATGCCTGCCGGCCGGCGGCGGAATTATTGCCTGCTCCCCCCGGCCCGGGCCCGCAGTTTTCGACAACCGTTAAACTTTCATCTCCCGGCCGGGCTGCCGGCCTGAAGGAGGGCCCATGCATTCAGCAAGTACTGTTCTGGCGGTTATTGCGTTTTCATGCCTGTTAGCGGGCCTTATCCGGGCGGAGGAGGGGCCCCCGGCTTTCTGGAAGACCAGGCTGAGCGACATTGAAGACGTGCTGGGCTCAGTCAAGCTGGGAGAGGTAAGAAAGATCGGGGAATCTTACGGCCGTCGGCCGATATACTTAGTTTCTTACGGTGAAAAAGAGCCTTATACCCGCACTGCCAACTTCTCTTCCGCGATATATTCCGGCCATCCAGAGGCGTTTTGCCGCAGGGAGCGACAGGCCCGGCCGGTACTGCTCATAATCGGCCCAGTGCACGGTGGAGAGCTTGAGGGTATCGCAAGCTGCCTCAACCTGATCAAGGTCCTGGAAACCGGGAGTGATTTCCGGGGCCGTCCCTGGCCGGGGATCTCCGGCAGCGCCGACAAGCTGCGCATCGTCATCGTTCCCCTGGCCAACCCGGACGGCAGGGCCAGGCTGCCTTTCGACAGCTTTGTCGGCAAGGACAACGAGACCATGCACAAGTATTCCCAGGGTACCAGAAAAGATGGGTCCCTCTACGGCTGGCCCGGGATGCAGGAGATTCACCCGATGGCCGGGGACGTTGGTATCTTGGGCGCCTGCTTCACCGACGGCGGCGTGAATATCTACAACGACTGCTTTTTCAGGCCCATGGCTCCCGAGACGCAGACCCTCTTCGGTCTGGCTGTCGACGAGGCCCCTGATATGATAGCAGGCCTTCATTCGCACGAGATGCCGGCCGAATTCCTGCAGACTTACCTGGTGCCCGAGAGGCTTCGCAAATGGACGGCGGAAATCCAGAGGCGCTACGCTGAGCTGATGCAGAAGCGCGGCCTGCCTTATACGCCCCCCAGGGAGACGCCCAGCGATGCGTTCGAGCTCTCTGAGGCTCTGTATCATGCTACAGGTGCGGTCTCCATGATTTTCGAGGGACCGCAGGGGATCATCGGCATGTCCCACGAGCCGGCAAGCTGCGATACGATCCTGGACAGCCACCTGGTCATGTTCGAGTTCCTGATCGAGCTGGGAGCTTCCCCGGGCGGATATATGGACCGGGAAGGAGCGGTCAGGGGAGACTGGCGGTCCGGAGGCCATTGACCGCTGATACAGCCCAGGCCTGGAAATCGACGTGCTTTCACTGCACCCAACTGACTTGATCCCGTAATCCCTTTAAAGGAAAGGACCGCCATGCACTCATGCCTCACGAAATGTATACGGGTTCACTCGGTCATTTTTGCCTCGCTCCTGGTGCTGTCATCCTCCTGCCTCTTATGGGCCCAGGAGGAGATCCCCGAGACGGACCTTGCCCTGCCCATACCGATCAGCCAGGAGCCCTTGATTTTTCGCATCCGCAGGGGGACCGCCTTTACGGATGACGCCGAGCGTTGGAGGATCGCCCACACCGAGGAGAATGTCAAAAAGATAGCCCAGACAGGCGAGCGCATGCTGTACACCCATTTTTACAAAGGCTACGGGTTCCAGGCCGAGAAGGAAGAGATGGACCTGGCCATCCGGGTAGCTGGCTGGGCCAAAAAGTACGGCATGATCTCCGGTGTCTACGTGCAATGGGGGACCGTGGTCTGGGAGACTTTCCTGCAGGAGGACCCCCGGGCCAGGGACTGGGTGCTCTACGACAGGGACGGCCACCCGGTGAGGATAGCCTACGGGCACTATTACTGGCGCTACCTGCCGGATATCCGCAACCGGGAGTACATGGAGTGGTACAAGGAGAAAATACTCCGCTATTGTATCGAGAACCTGAAGCCCAGGTATATCTTCCTGGACAACGTGGCCGAAAACCCGCCTGTTTCCTGGCAGCCTTTGCACAACAGGAACTGGATAGAGGATTTCCGCAGCTACCTCAGGACCCGCTACATGCCCGGTGAATTGAAAGCCATGATAGGATATTCCAATGTAGACAACATCCTGCCGCCTTACTGGGAATGGGCCGATGACCTGGTGGTGAACGACCCGGTCATGCAGCGCTGGATCGATTTCCGCTGCCGCTCGGTTACCGAGGCTGTCGCGGATGTCTGCAGGTTTATCAAGCAGCTCGACCCCACCATTGCCGTGGGGGTCAATATCCACGGGATTTCCAGGGAGAACCGCGCGATTAGGGGGATAGATCCCGTGGCGGTCTGCAACGGGACCGGGGTGGATGCCTGGAGCGGGGAGATCTGGGTGGAAGCCGAGCTTACCGATGACGGCGTCCTGGTTTCTCCGATACGTGAATATAAAGCCTGCCGGACCCTCGGGACCGCTTTCCAGAGCGGGGGACGGTCTGCACTGGGGCGGGCGGTCAAGCTGGCTTTTTCCTACCGGCACCAGATACCCGGCGGCGGCTGGCTGGGCTCTCCCGGCAGGGCCTCGTACCTTAACGGGCCGGCCCCGGACGATCAGTTCTACCGGTATGTCGACTATTACCGGGACACCGAATCGGTAGCCGATGTCGCGGTGCTGCGCTCTTACCCCTCCCTTGCCTATAACTCTTTCGCCACCCTGGCCGGCACCGTGGGGTTCGAGCAGGCACTGATCCAGGCCAAGGTCCCTTTCGACATCATTTTCGAGGAGAACCTCAAAGACCTCTCCAAGTATAAAGTGCTGGTGCTCGCCAACACCGAGTCCATGTCGGACAGCGACCTGGAGCTGGTCAGGAGTTACGTGCGCAGCGGCGGCGGCCTGGTCGCCACCGGTTCGGCCTCGCTTTACAATGAGTGGCGCAGGCCCAGGCCGGAGTTCGGCCTCGGGGATATACTGGGCCTTTCCCGCGAGGAGGCCCGCCGGACCCTCGGCGCCTACCGCATCTCGGATGCGGTCTCGACCTACCAGGGCGCCGGGGGCATAGGTGTAAAGATGAACAGCTTTGGCCGGGGCCGTGCGGTCTACATCCCGAGAGTCATACCCGCCTATGCGGGTACCACGGTCAGGATGAACCTGCCGGCCAACTGGCCGGAGCTGGTCGAGGCTGTCAAGTGGGCCTGCAGGGATGACCTCAGCCTGGATCTAAAGGCCCCGCTGACAGTGGTGATGAACCTCTACCGGAAAAATGACCAGGATCAGCTCATCCTGCACCTGGTCAATTTCAAACAGGACCTGCTCAGAGACATCCCCGTGGAGCTGAAAGTCCCCACGGGCAGGAAAGTCAAGTCGATAACCCTGATCTCACCGGACAATCCGGAAACGAGCTCCGTGGAGTTCACCCGGGAAAATGGGAAACTTCACTTCAGGGTGCCCGAGCTCCGGCTCTACGACATGCTGGTGATACAGCTCGGCTGACAGCGGATGCAGCTTTTATTGCCGACCGGGCCACGAGGAGGGCCCGGAGAAAGCCTTTTCGATTCCAAGCTCAAAGGAGGGACGAACAGATGACCCGGAAACTTGACTACGGGACCGGAAATTTCGGCCGGACAGCCCTGGCCGCCCTGGTGGTTTTTCTCGCCGTTTCGGCAAGATCAGTCCCGGCCGGCCCGGTCACTGTGGAGGGTAACCTGGTGCTGGTGGAGACTGCCACTTTGCAGGCGGTACTGGACCGGGGGCTGATCATATCCCTGGTGCGCAAGTCCGACGGCCGGGAGATGGTCAGGTCCAGCGCCGATGAACAGCAGGCGCTGCAGCTTGTCTACCTGAAAGGCGAGGCGGTACCCCTGGGTAACGAGGTCGAGGACCGGTTTCAATGTATTCAGATCAATGATAACCTGGCCCATGTGCGGGTGGAGTCGTGGTACGGAGACGGCCTTATCGCCGTTTCGACCGACAGCACGACCGGCGACCTCGTAGTTGAGCCCGGCGGGTATGCTTCCCGGCCCGCGCTCAGGGCCTGCCGCTGGCTGTTGGCCGGCATAATGCCCGGGCTCGAGCTGGTGGCCCCGTTCTTCCAGGGTATACGCCTGCCCCTGGAAGACCCCCTGATCAGCGGTACCCGCTGGCACTGGCCCTTTAGCTGGGAGGCGGGCCTGGCCATCCTGCAGGGCGAAGGCGGAGGGTTCTGGGTCTGTTGCCGCGACACCCGCTACCGCTACAAGTCCCTGCAGGTGGGAGTCCCCGGGGATGCCCGCGGCCTGGGTCTGGAAACGGACGCTTACGGCCCGGTGGACAACAACCTGAGTGCCGGCGGCCTGGCCTGGCGGATCAATGTCTACCAGGGCGGATGGGAAGTACCGGCGGCAGCTTACCGTGATTGGCTCGGCCGGGCGTACGGCCTGGAAAACAAGGCCTTGCCCCCATGGGTAAAAGAGGTCAGGCTGGCCCTGAGCTGGGT
>JAFGTO010000045.1 GCA_016934095.1 Candidatus Glassiibacteriota bacterium | reverse complement strand
TCAAGTTCGGTAAGTGTTCGGGGATAGTCTTCCATACCCCGATATACTATATGTAGTGTGTACCTGAGTCAAGGGGATACCCCCAATATGGTTATTCATTTATTTTCTTCAAAAGATTTTCTAATAAGGGAGTTAGCAATTTGGAGTTTTTCAAGGCTATCTATTCCAATCTCAACATCACCAACTCCATAGTGTCCTAGTTTGGAAACATCACGCACATATTCAGGAGAATTTTCTACACGTGAATAATTCAATTTTAACCAAATGCGAAGACCACTTTTCTGAAGATGTACACAGCAGAAAATCGCCTTGCCATGCAAATAGCTGACATACATGGCAAGATGCTTTTTTTGAATATTACCCGGGTCTAATTCTCTACAAAATTTATCAACAGTTCTAAATAACTCAATTACCTCCTGTGGTTTTCCTTTTATATGATGTTCTTCACCGTAGTCTTTTCCTCTACGATTTTTTATTTCTGGTTCTTCAATCTCCTCACTTTCTGAGTAGATTGAAGGTATCACAATCTCTGAAGATTGAACCCATAGTCTTTTGAGAGCTGCCTTCACCTGCATTGGCTTAATTGATTCGTCATCGGTAGCTGAGCGAATGATTTTGATTAGACTGACTGGAGGGTCAAGAAATAATTTATCCAAAGCCTTTCGAATTTTTCCTGTAGTGAAAACTTGCTCTCCAATTTCGTCAAGCACACCTCGGGCCATTGCATCCTGGGAGAAACGGTTGAATTGCTCTGCAATTTGTTGAACTGACCTGCCTTCAGCTTCCTTAGGATCTATTGAGACTTCGAAAAGCAACTTATCTGGAGCCTCTGCTTTTTCCGTACTTCGATAAACTTTGTAAGTTATACCATTTGTGAGTATGCACCATTCTACGCCAGCATTTGCAGCATATCCAACTACTTGAGTAATAGATTTAACATCTATAAGCGAATCGTTTAGGGATTTAGCTTCTATAAACAGAACAGGCTTACGATTTACTTTTGGAGCATAATCAACAGATTTCCCATCAATCGTTGAATATTCAAGTTGTACCTCGTAAGGGTCCCTTACATCCCAACCAAGGGCTTGCAATAGTGGATCTATGAATATCGTTCGTGTCGGATACTCTTTCAAGTCTTCGTTTCGATGTCTATCCAGTTTCAAGCGAAGCTCTTCAATACAAGAAACGATATCTTTCATTTTTTCACCTCTTAAAAAATTTTGGCTAAATAGGGTATACATAGATTCTATGTAATACTTTTGATAGCAATATTGCGGTATAAAGCACTTCCTTATCTGGGCCTGTAACTGTCTTATTTACGGGGAGTTAAACCGACATTTCCCATATTAAAATTGAAACTGTTGGAGACGGCCTTCTTTTTCGATTTTGGAGCCGGGCTTTCGCTTTATCCGTTTCAAACCAAGGGTTTATTTATTGACTATCATTCTAAATTAACCGTTCTCACCAGAAGTATCAATTAGTTTCTGAGTCAAGTCCTAAAAGTTCTGTAAAATTGTTCCCAGAGGTATAGCTTTATCACCTTTGATCAGCTTGGAGAACCTCTTTTAACCTCTATATGAGTAATCCGTTATAAATCCTTAGTGAACGATAGAAAATATGTAAATGATTTCAGGCAACCGGCCCGCGTGATCATGACTGCTGTTTTTCACGCGGGCTATTTTTTCCCAGCCCGGGGGAAGTAAAGGCTATACCCTTTTCCCGCTCAAATGCCTGGAATGAGCGTAAAAGAGGAGCACCAGGAGAAGAAACCATCCCAGGGCTGCGGTGCAATAAAACTGTGGAGCTATGGTGTTATCCAGTCCCGGCTTCAGCACCGGCAGGGTGCGCAGCAGGGTTTTCGGCAGGAAATAATGGGCCAGCAGGTAAGACAGGCCCAGAGCTGCGTTGAATGGCGTGGCCTTGATACCCTCGCCGGTGCCGGACAGCGACAGGGCCAGCAGGCTGTAGGCGAAAAGAGTGAAAATGCCGTAATGTTCCCAGGTTATCGGAGAAAGGAACAGCAGGTAACAGAGCAGGATGGAGAATTCGAGGTTGCGGCGGAAAGCGGTCTGCAGGCCTTTTTTCCTGCAGAGTATCCAGAACAGCGGGACCAGGCTCGACAGCCGCAGGAGGTTTTCGGCCAGGTCGATGTACTTGTAGCCGGCCCGCAAAGGGTGGTTGTAATAACCGTACCTGACAAAATCGTAATCGGTCAGGAACCTTTCCATGATCCCCCCGATGGACTGGTTTGGCCACCAGATGTGGGCCGAGGTCCTCTGGGTCAGGTCGAGCAGGGAGCCGAACCCGTAGCCGTTGCCGAATACCAGCCCTGAAATACCGTAGATAAATAGAAGCACCGCGGTAAGGGCTCCTATCGGCTTGAACTGCCTGTTTACCAGCAGATAGACCAGAAAAATTCCGGGCAGGTACTTGAACCCCACGGCCAGGGCCAGCCAAGCCGCAGCCTGGACTGCCTTGCCCTTATTATACAGGTAAAAAGTCAGGCTCAGGCAGAATAATTCATACAACTCCACTGACCGCATGCCCAGGGCGTAGTACAAAGGGCTCGAGTTCAGCCAGATGACCGCCACGATAAAGCAAGGCTTGAGCTCGAGATCATCGGACAGCGTTTTGCAGGTAAAAAAGACTGCGCCGAAGATGCAGAAAAGATCTATAAAATAGAAGACCGAGCCGAAGCTGCCGGGGAAAAAATGCAAGACAGGCAGGGCGAACAGGTAATGGAGAGGGCCGTACCACATTTCCCCCTCGACACGACCCTCTTCCAGGAATTGCAGGACAGGGCCGAGGTGTCTGAAATAATCCCCGTAGCCTTTCAGATACAGGAAAGGGTAATAGAAGCCGCTGTAGAGCAGATGGGTGAGAGTGTACAGGCCTGCGGCGATACCGATAACCAGATACAGTTTTTTTCTTTGGGTGCTGCGGCCGGTTTCATCTTGCATGGAAGCTTCTTTGGCGGCTGCCCGGAGACCGGCGAACTTGACGTTCGACGTATAGCGCGAGCCTGGTTGACAGTTAGTCCCTGCGTTTCATTCCGCGAGCGGGGCTGCTAGGCGGCAGGATTACACACCCCGTCCGCTACGCGGACACCCCTCTTACAAGGGGAATTTTTATTCCTCGCTCGGGACCGCGAGACCGCCCAACCAAGGGCGAGACTGCGTCATCGTATTATACCGTAGGGACGAGGCATGCCGCGCCCGGGATGGGGCGGCGGGGCCTCTGTGCCTTTGTTTCTGTTTTTTACTTCTGTGCACGAACCTGCGAGACCACAAAGTTACGGGTACGGCACGCCGTACCCCTACAGGTAGGGTGGCCGGGTTTTTGTGCCCCTGGTGCCTGGAGTCTCTGCCTGGCTCTCATCCCACTGCCGGCTCGAGCAGGGTCAGGTTGCCTTTCTCGATGTCCAGGCGGGCCCGGATACCGATGGGCAGGGTGATCTTGTCAGCTTCGTGGCCGAGCGCGGTACCGTAGACCACCGGGATGTCCAGCCCTCCCAGGCGGTCCTGCAGGACCTGATGCAGCCTGAAGCTGTGGCGCATTCTGCCCTGCGGCTCGCAGTTGACACACTTGCCCACCACGATGCCCGCCGCCCGGGCCAGTTTGCCGGCCATGGCCAATTGGCCCAGCATGCGGTCGAACCGGTACGGCTCTTCATCCACATCCTCGAAGAAGAGCAGGGCCCCTGCGGTGTCCGGCTCGAAAGGCGTGCCGAGCAGGCTGCAGAGCAGGCTCAGGTTGCCGCCCACCAGCCGGCCTTCCGCAGTGCCCGCCCGGCGGATGGTCCGCCAGCGGCGGCCCGGGGGACCCTGGGGCAGCCTCAGGCCCGGCCGGCTGTCGCAGAGCACGGCTTGCAGCCACTTGAGCTTGAAAGGCGTGCTCGTACGGCCGAGGTCATACCCGGCCAGCGGGCCCCAGAAAGTTACCATGCCGGCACGCTGGTACACTGCAAGGAGCAGCGCGGTCAGGTCGCTGTGGCCCAGCAGGACCTTGGGGTTGGCGGCGATCAGCTCCCAGTCGAGCAGGTCCAGCAGGCGGGCGCTGCCATAGCCTCCGCGCAGGGCGAAAATGCCGCGCACTTTCCTGTCGGCGAACATCTTCTCGAGGTCGCCGGCGCGCAGGCGGTCCTCGCCGGCCAGGAAACCGTGCCTGCTGCGGATGTGGTCTCCCTCGGCGACTGCGAACCCCAGGCTGCCCAGCACCCGCTTGGCCCTGTCTATGTCGCTGAACGACAGCAAGGGGCTGGCCGGGGCGACCAGGCCGATAGTGTCGCCGGCTTTGAGCCGGGGCGGTTTTATCGGGTGTTCCGGCATGGGGGGCGAGCTCCGCGAAAAGACAGCAAGCCCGGCGGGCAGCCGTGCGGGTGGGCCGGCCCGGGTGAAAGGCCTGCGCTAATCAATGGCAAAAGGAAATTACGAAAGCTCTTCCGGGTCCTCTTCGGGATCGTCCGGGTCGGTGCTTTCGGCGGGGTACGCGGGAAGGCTGTCGAGGTCATCCTCCACGGTTTTATCCACCATGCCGCCGGAGGTTTCAGCCAGCGAGCTCTGCAGCCTGTCCAGCCGCTGTTTTAACTCCTGGTTTTCTTCGATCAATTCAAGGTTGCGCAGGATACTGCGCTTGAGTTTCTGGCTGAGGCATTCCATGATCAGTATCAGCTCGAGCGGGGCCTTGCGCAGCATCTCATCCATGTCTTTCTTGCTGAAAACCACCACTTCCCCGTCATCCAGGGCGGTTACCGTGGTGAAGCGCCTGCCGCTGTCATCGAACATGCTCGTTTCGCCGAAAGCCTCGTTGATACAAAGCCTGTCGATCTCTACTTCCTTGCCGGCCAGCTTCTTGCTGACAATCACCGATCCCGACTTGAGCATGAAAACACTCATGGCTTCGGCGTCTTCCCTGACCAGCACCTGGCCTTTTTTGAATTTCTTCGGCATCAGGTTCAGGTCCACCGCCGCCTCGATGGATTCGGTCATCTGGTCGTAGGTGAGCTTGCCTTCCTGCTTTGACTTGTCATCGGTTTTCAGGGCCTTGGGAAGGTTCTTCGCATCGGAGCCGACCTTGGAGATCAGGTCGTTGGTTTCCCGCAGGCGGTTGGAAAGCCGTTTGATCAGTTTATAGACCCCGGGCGGTACATTTTCCAGGTATTTATCGAAACCCTTGCGGTCGAGAATCATCACCTCGGTGTCCTCGATAGCGCGTACCGTGGCGGTCCGCTTGGAAAAGCGGTCGTCTATCAGGCTCATTTCTCCGAACACTTCGTTGGCTCCCAGGGCGGCGAGCCGTATTGGGCCCTCCTTGGTTTGCTTGCTGACCTCCACTTTCCCGGAGCGGATGAGGAAAACCGTCTTGCCCTCGGTCCCCTCGGAGATGATCACCTGGCCTTTGCTGAACTTTTTCTGGATTCCTGGCATGGGGAAATAACCCTGTCGGTTAATGTAAAGCAGGTTCCGGTGTCGTTACCTCGGACAGGCGGGATGTGCACCCGGAGGGTGCCGGTGCGGACCCGCTCAGTTCCCGACCACGTTGAACGCGATTACCCAGCCTCGCTGGTTGAGTTTCTGGCTGACTACGTTGTACCATTCTCCCTCTTTTTTCAGGACAGTGAGCTGCTCTCCGGCCTCCATGTAGACCAGCACCTGGCTGGAGGGGCTTTTATCCTTGTAGAGCGGAGTCTGGTCTTCCGCGACCGTGACCGAAAATTCCGAGCCGCCTGTCTTGGTGAGGATCCATCCCTGGAGCTGCTTTTCCGGGGCGAAAATTTCCATCCACAGCCCGCGGGAACCGATGAGAAAGAGCTTGTCATCGGGTTTGAGGGTGTCATCCGCCGGGAAGCGCACATCCCGCAGGGGATAAAGGGGCGTGGGCTCGTCGATGTGATATTCGGTCAGGTTGGCGGTAACATCCCGCATGGCGATGGTCAGGCTGTCGCTCTTGTCGCCTTTCAGGGCGAGAGTCCGCCGGTTTTCCTGGATGGTTTGGTTGCAGTCCTTAAGGAAGAGCACGAAATCTTCCACGTCTTTGCTGTCGAAATAAAGGCCGTTACCGGCCTCGGCCATACAATTGAGGTTATCGTAGCCGCTCTGGGTGGTTTCCACTCCTATGGTGCTGACCGACACCCCCTTGCTGGTGTCGACCAGCTTGCGGACAGCATCACAGGGGCTTGCCCCGCAGGACTCATCGCCGTCCGAGACGACCACGATGAAGTTGCTCTGGTCGTCCTCATCGCCGGGGAAATCCTGTTTGAGTGCATCTATCGAAAGGGACAGGGCGCTCTGGCCTTTGGCCTTTACCCCGCTCGTTTTTGCCAGGATCGGGTCCCTGGTCGTTTCGATCTCGGCCAGGACTACTTCCAGGCTGGTATCATCGCAGTCCTGTTTCCACTTGTAGAACTTGGAGCCGAAGACCCGCAGCCCGGCTTTCATCGATCCCATATCGTGGCTGTCTCCGGCAATGCCGTTGACAATGGTCTCCACCGTCCGCTTGGCGATGTCGACCTTGCGCACCGGCCCGATGATCTTGTTCATGCTGGCAGAGCAGTCCAGGATGACGATGATGTTAATATAATACTTGCTGTCGAGCTGCTCTTGCTGAAAGACTGCACTCGACACCCCGGCCAGGCCGGTCAGCAGCAGCAGTGCGAGCAGGACAGTCCTTTTCAGCACGGATATCGCCGGTCTAGGCAGTGATCGCCGCCAGGGCGTTTTGCTCATCGCTTTGGATTTCAGCATATTGAGTCAGCCCCATGATTTTAAAGGTTTTGGCGATTACGGGGGTGCAGTTGCAAAAGACAATCTTCTCGCCGTCCTCGCGGACCCTTTCGATCAGCTCGATCAGTACGGCGATGCCGACACTGTTGACGATGGGCGACTTGGCCAGGTTCAGGATCAGCCTTTTTATTCCCTGGTCCAGCAGCTTGTAACATTCCTCGGCAATCTTTTCACCCCCGACATTGTTGATGTAGCCGTCAGTATAGATAACTGCATAAGACGGCTCACGGTGTACTGTAACTTCGAATTTTTCAGCCATCTGGGTGCGCTCCGGGTACTTGAATGATGCCCGCGGGAAACACGGTTCGGTAAGCAATGCCTTACTATTTTGTCTGCGTTCCGGGAACCGGCGGCGGCCGGTGTTTTACGGAACGACGGGGTCAGTACTGGTTATTGAAGACTCCCCGCAGCAAGCTGCGGGGAATACGCTCTCTAACCAATTCAAGATAAATGTAGATTGAACGGCCTGAATTGTCAAACCTCTTTTAGCTCGAATTATTCACAAAATTATCGCCTCGATTTTATAACTTCAAGCATCGAGACAAGTTAAAAAGTAAATTAAATCCCCGGGATATGTTTTTTCTCTCATT
>JAFGTO010000349.1 GCA_016934095.1 Candidatus Glassiibacteriota bacterium | reverse complement strand
GCTCAGGCTGTTCTCGCCGGGCCGCACCGATACCCCCTGCAGGGCTTGCGCCTCATCGACCCGCCAGGAAACCACTTCCGGAACCTGCCCTTGCTCCGGGGCGGGAAGCTCGAACCGGCCCAGCCCGACCCCGTTGAGAGACACCTCGACCAGGGCGGGGGACCTGTTGTCGCTGGTCATCCGGGCCGAGATCTGCAGTGAGCCCGGCCTGAGCTGCCTGTCGCTGCGGAAGCGGTAGGTGAGCTCGCCGTAGCCCGAGCATTCCAGGTGAGCGTACGGCTGGGTAAAGTCCCAGAAATTGATGCCGCGCTGGAAATAAGGCCTGAGCATCTTACGCTCGAAGCTGCCGGAATAGCTGTCCAGCAGGGTGCCTTTTTTGCTGATCACCCGGATGTCGAGGCGGTAGTCGCTGTCCGGGATCTCATAAGGCAGGCAGAACCCCAGGTTGCCCGCGGCCTGGTCGAAAAGGTAAGCGGTGTCGCGGGCCATCAGCCGGCTCTGGCAGCTCAGCTCGCCGGACACGGCGGCGCCCCTGAGCTCTGAGAGCTTGCCGGAGCACTTGAAGGCGAAGATCATCCTCTTGCGCATCACCAGGCTGTCCAGCACCACGGCCCGGTCACGCAGGTGGTAGGAGACCACCGTTATCTTGCAAGCCGCAGGCTGCACCGCACCGGAGGCCAGAGTTATCAGGCCCGCTGCGGCCAGGGCCAGGAGGCGGCCCGAGTGTTTCCCCGCGCCGCCGGGCAGGCGTTTTCCCGGCGCAATCAAACTGGTCAGAGACATGCAAATCCTCCTTGAAAGAAAAGTCATGCGTCATTCCGGGGCTGTATCCGGCCTGTTTTCAGGACCTGGCCCGGATGGAACAGGTAAGATGAAAACATTCCGGAGGGGTTTCGAGGTGTTTTTCAACGCCCCTCTGTTAGCGTGTTGAAATATTGAGAATTAAGGGTATAAAGGCTGTCAAGGGCCGTTTCCACTCCCGGGACAACGATATGCGACAAGGGAATTATAATTGCATTACATTAAGGAACTTTTACAATTACACTGGAAACGGCTTGCCTTGCCCTTGACAGCCCCCGAAGCAATAAATTTCATCACGGGGCGTTGAGGTGTTTTTCAACGCCCCTCTATTCGTCTTCTAAAAGCACTGCCCGTGCAGGCGCCGAGCAGGTGCCCACCACCTTGAGCGGCAGGACCAGCAGTTTCGAGCGGCTCCTGGCCGCCGCGCCCAGGTTGACCACCGGCGCCAGGATCATCTTGCCCCGGCGGTACAGCTTGTCCAGTGCGTTCAGCTCGGTGGTCAGCGATCCCTCCCGGGGATCGTCGAAACAGGGGATGTCCCCGCCCAGCAGGAAAATATCCTGGTCAAGCATCCAGTCGATGCATTCCAGCTCGAAATGCGGGCTGTCCAGGACAAAATTCTCCGCGTTCCATTTGCTGTCCCAGCCCGTGCAGACCAGCAGGGCGTCCCCTGCCCTGACTTCCACTCCGGAGCCTCGCAGCTCTTCCAGGGTGATATGCTCCCTCGGCCCCTTGGGAGCCACCTTGACGACCGCGGCATCCAGGTAGAGCTTTTCCAGGGGGATGCGGTCCAGGGTGGGTGCATCTTCCAGGATATGGGCACCCGTTTCCACCAGGGTCCCAGAGATGCTGGAGAGAGTGATCTTGTGCGTATCCACGCCGTGCTCCCCGATGGTGGTCGCCTGCTCGATCCTGACTTCCGGGAAAGGGTCGCCGTAGCTCCACATCCCGTTTTCCAGCGGCCCGGAAAGGTCGATAATCCTCATGGTTTTTTCCTCGTTCGGTCTCGAGGTTACGGGGCAGCGGGCCCGCGCAGGATTCGGAGGGGAAACCCACGCTGCCCGGGCGGGGTTCTATTTCCCGGCCGGCCCTTTGAACATGCCCAGGATTTTCAGGGCGTTCCTGTTGTAGATCTTCTCCAGCACCTCATCCGGCAGGTACAGGCCGTAGATCCCCCATCTCCCCTGGTTGAAGAGCCCGGCCGAATAGTCGAAATACTCGTCATCCGTCTCCAGGAAGCGGTAGTAGATCCTGTAGAGCTCGACATTCGGCGGCGAGTCCGTGCCGAACATGACCCGGTCCTGGTATCTGATCATGAACCTGCGGGCGGTGTAAGGCTGACGGCCCAGCTCGGCGATGCGGGCATCGATGTCCACGCAGAAGTTCGGGTAGGCATCCAGCCACATCCCCACCCGGTGGAGTTCCTCGGGCAGGGTGCCCATGTGCGCCCCGATGAAGACAGTCCCCGGATGCCTGGCAAAGACCCGGTTGCGCTGGGCCAGGATCTCCTCTTTCGAGGGAAACTCATCCCCGCAGAAAGCCCAGTCCGGGTGTGCGCCGAGCTCATCGTAACGCTCATTGTACCTGTCCACGGCAGTAAAGAAAGCCTTGGGGTCCGAGACATGGATCATCACCGGGATACCGAGCTCGGCGCACTTGGCCCAGACCGGGTCGATCCTGGGGTCATCCACCGGGACTAGTTTGCCGCTCTTGTCCCTGAGGGTCAGGCCCAGGGACTTGAAGATCTTCAAGCCCCTGGCCCCGAGCCTGACCGCCTCCTCTAATTTTTTCGCTTCCCGCGCTCCGAAGTCCGGCTCGTCGATCCCGCTGAAGTCCGGCGAGAAAAAGACCAGGAACCTGTCCCTGGACACGGCTTGCAGGTTGCGCAGGTGTTCCTTGAAATAATCCCCCCTGGAGCGTCCATCCAGGCTGACACATTTCGTTATCCCGGCCTTGTCCATTATCTCCAGGTACTGCCGGGCGCTGTCCGCCTTCGCGCGGCCGCCCAGGTGGTTATGGATGTCGATTACCGGGAACCTGGGCTGCAGGATCTGAGTCTGCCTGACCACGAGCTGGCTGACCGGCCGCCAGTCCAGCAGCCTGAGGTCGCCCGCCTGGGCGCCGAGCACGGCAGGCAGTAAGAGCAAAGCCAGGCAGGCCTTGAGAAGTCTGCTGGGTTGTACCATGCCGGATACTCCTTTATGCATAAAAGTTAAGATAAATCATTTATACCGGCAGCCGGCCGGGTGTTCCAGTACCATTTCCTCCTTTTCAGCCGGCCCTAAGGATTAGTAAATCGGGGGAAGCTACTCGGTCAGCCAAGAGCTGGAGCCTCCTTTCACTTCCCCCTGGGAAAATAGCCGCCTTTACCCAACGATTGGTTGGGCTTAACCTGAACGGAGGAGTTTTAGATTAATGTACCGCTATTTTCCCGGATGACGAGCATAACCGGATAAGAGCGATCGGCTGAACCTGCCCTCCTGAGTAAATCTGAAAGGATCAGGTCTTTCTCTACAAGTGTTGAAAAATACAAATTTCCAGGGAATATGGCTGTCAAGGGCCGTTTTCTATCTTGGCACAGAGACGTATGGCAAGAAAGCATCTATCGCATAACATAAATGATATTATACAGTTACACAGGAAACGGCTTGCCTTGCCCTTGACAGCCCATGAAGCAATAAATTCGACCACGGGGCGTTGAAGTCTTTTTTCAACGGCCCTCTACAGCCTGGTGACAATATATTTCAGCAGCCACACCACATCAGCCATGTCGGCCTTCCCGTCCCCGTTGAAATCCAGCTCCGGGGCCGGGGATAATGTCCTGATTCGTAATATCATCACGATAATATCCTGGACACCGAGCGCGCCGTCCCCGTTGATGTCCCCGAAAACCCGGCCGGGCTGGGAAGGTGCCAGAGACTCTATCCAACCGGCCACCTGGGTCCTGCGCTCAT
>JAFGTO010000348.1 GCA_016934095.1 Candidatus Glassiibacteriota bacterium | reverse complement strand
TCATAAAATTATCGCCTCGATTTTATAACTTCAAGAATCGAGACAAGTTAAAAAGTAAATTAAATCTCCGGGATATATTCTTTCTCTCATTGGCTCGTGTTATACTGCGCGGCGATATTTTTACCTTCGGCTCGCCTGTTTTGCCCGATTGGCTGCGTCATCCGCGGCTCGCGGTACGCCAGTACAGCTTCGCCACCGCTTCCTTGCTCCCGGACAAATCAGGCTTCGTGAATAATCCGGGTTAACTCAACGTTGAGGCGGGGATGAAATGTTTCATTTACAGTACACCCGGCCGGTAATTTTATCAAGGAGACCGCTTTCCTGTGGTGGCGATCTCGGCCACCACGCCGCTCAAGAGCACAAGGCCGATCAGGTTGGGCAGGGCCATGAAAGCATTCGAGATGGTGCCGATGCTGAAAACCACCTCGACCTTGATCACCGCCCCGCAAAAAACCAGCAGGACAAACAGGTAGCGGTAAAACTTCACCACTCTGATCCCCAGCAGGTACTGGATGCACTGTTCTCCGTAGTACGACCAGCCCAGCAGCGTGCTGAAACCGAAGAGGAGCGCGCAGACCGCAACGATGTAATGGCCGTGGGGGATGACGTTTTGAAAAGCCCCGGCCACGATGTCCGTCGGCTCCTTCCCGCTGGTCCAGTCGCCGGCGGTGAGGATCACCAGGGCGGTCATGGTGCAGACGACTATGGTGTCGATGAAAACGCCGTTCATGGCGAGGATCCCCTGGCGGTCCGGATCATCCTCTTTGGCGGCCCCGTGGGCGATCGGGCTGCTCCCCAGCCCGGCCTCGTTGGAAAGAATGCCCCGGCTGACTCCGAACCGCATGGCCATCACCACGCTCATCCCAACAGCCCCGCCCCCGGCCGCCGAGGGCTGAAAAGCGCTCCGGACTATCAGCCAGAGCTTGGCCGGGATCTCGCCGACATTCAACAACAGGATAAAAAAGGCGGCGCCGATATAGATGAAAATCATCGCCGGGACCAGTTTCTCGGCCACTATCCCGATCCGCTTGATCCCGCCGATAGTCACCATGCCGGTGAGCAGCGCAATCATCAGTCCGCTGATCCAGAAAGGCATGCCGAAACTGGTCTGGAAACTGGTGGCTATCGAATTGGACTGCATCATGTTGCCGGTACCCAGCAGGCAGGCCACCGAGCCGGTCAGGGCGAACACCAGGGCCAGGGTCTTTCCCAGCCCCCTGGATTTCAATCCTTTCGAGAGGTAGTACATCGGCCCCCCGGCCATGGAGCCGTCCTCTGCCACGGTGCGGAACTTGATCGCCAGCAGGGACTCCGCGTAGATGGTCGCCATGCCGCAGAGCGCGGTCATCCACATCCAGAACACGGCCCCCGGGCCTCCCCAGGCCACCGCAGTAGCCACTCCCGCGATATTGCCCAGTCCCACCGTGGCCGCCAGTGCGGTGCTCAGGGCCTGGAACGGGGTGATGTCGCCCTGCTTCAGGCTGGTATCATCCCTGCCCATGACCCCGCGAAAAACCATCGATAAAGCGGCTCCCATCTTGCGGACCTGGATGAACCTGGTGCGCAAGGTCAGCAGGATACCGGTGCCGAAAAGGACCGGTATCAGCCACGGCCAGTAGATCAGTCCTTCCAGCTCGGTCAGGGTCTCTTTCAGGCTCTCCAGGAACATTGACAGCACCTCGGGTCATAAGCGGAAGGGGACAAATACCTCAGGCGAAAGCATTGGGATTGAGAATCAGGTAAAGCAACAGGGCGATCAGCACCAGGGGGCAGACATAGCGGATTTGGAAGGCGATGAAGCCACTCAGGCGGCCGCCCGACTCCTGGTGGGAAAGCTCATCGACCAGGGCCCTGGCTCCCCACTTCCAGCCGATGAACAGGGCAATCAGCAGCGCTCCCAGGGTCAGTGAGAACTGGCCGAAAGTAAGGTCCATCAGGTCCAGGAAACCCAGGGTGCGGGGGCCGATTTTCAGGATGCCGGAGAGGCCGTCCACAGCCCCCAGGCTCAGGGCGCTGAAGATGCCGAGTACAAAGGCGATCAGGCCGGAGACAACCGCGGCCCGCCTGCGGGGCCACCTCCGCTCGTCCACGAAATAGGCGACCGGCACCTCCAGCAGGCTGATACTGCTGGTGAGCGCTGCCACCGAGAGCAGCAGGAAGAAGCCCGTGCCGAAAAGAGTACCGAAAGGTATCTTGCTGAAAAGGCCCGGCAGGACTATGAAAATCAGCTTGGCGCCCACCTCGGGTTCCACTCCCGGCATCGAATAGAGGGCCGGGAAAATAGCCAGGCCGGCCAGCACGGCGATCAGCGTATCGGAAAAACAAACCCAGCCGGCTGAGCGCACGATATTTTCATTGCGGTGCATATAACTGCCGTAAGTGATCATGGTCCCCATACCCAGGCTCAAAGAGAAAAAGGCCTGTCCCAGGGCCGCGATCAGCGTGCTGCCGGTCACCTTGCTCCAATCGGCGCTCAGGTATTTCTTCAGCCCGATGGAGGCATTTTCCAGGGTCATCGAGCGGACTACCAGCAGGACCAGGAGGATAAACAACATTGGCATCAGGATCTTGGACCAGCGCTCGATCCCCTGCTTCACCCCGCCCATCACCACGCCCACGGTCAACAGGATAAAGATGAAGTGCCAGAAGATCGCCCGGGCCGGGCTGGCGATCGTGCCCAGAAAAATCAGGTCGATGTTTTCCGCGGAAATCCCGGAGCTGAACGTTCCTCCCGCAGTGGTGAACACGTAGCTCAGTGTCCAGCCGGCCACCACGCTGTAATAGGACAGTATGCCCCAGCCGGCGGCAACACCCAGGAAACCCACAGCCACCCACAGGGACCTGGGAGCCAGTTCCCGGAAAACCCCGACAGGGTTGCGCTGGGTGCGCCGGCCCAGGGTTATCTCTCCGACCATGACGATAAAGCCCAGCAGGATCACGAACAACAGGTAAACCTGAACGAACGCTCCCCCGCCGTTGCGGGCTGCTACGGTCGGGAAACGCCAGATATTGCCCAGGCCGATGGCCGACCCCGAGGCCGCCAGGATAAAAGCGAGTCTCGAGCCCCAGTTATCTCTTCCTATAGACATCGAAAGCCCCCGAACACAGAAGAAGGAGCAAAAAGACACTGTCGGGACCCTTTTGCTCCTTCATTAATTTTTCCTGGACCGGTTCTTTGCACTTTTCCCCACTGCAACAGATTCTTGGCCGGAACTCTCTGCCGTACCGCCGGAAGCGCTCTGTTTTTAAAGTTACGGGCACGTGCCGTTTTCAGCCCTGAGAAACCTGCGGCCGCTTAAAAAGGCAGGTCGTCGTCAACATCCTGTTCCGGCGGCTGAAAATCATCGTAGCTTTCATCCGTACCCTGGGCGGGTGAAGCCTGTTTCTTGCGCTCGCCGCCCGCGGCCTGGGATGTCCCCTCGCCGGATCTCCCGCCGAGGATGACCATTTCATTGGCTACGATCTCGGTCACGAAACGCTTCTGCCCGCTCTGATCCTCCCAGGAGCGGGTCTGAATCCTGCCCTCGACATAGACTTGGGAGCCCTTGTGGAGCTTCTCATTGCAGATTTCCGCCAGCCTGCCCCAGGCGATCACGCGATGCCACTCGGTGCGCTCCTCGCGAACACCCTCTTTGTTGACCCAGCTCTCATTGGTGGCCACCGTGAAATTGACCACCGGCATGTTGTTCGATGTATAACGCAATTCCGGGTCGCCACCGAGGTTGCCGATCAGGATAGCCTTGTTCACGTTATATCTGGCCATACAGCCTCCATTTGGATTTTAGAGATTACTGCATATTCCGACTAGGATAAACAGGCTCGACAGACCCGCCGCAGAGGCAATCCGTGGGCAGATAACCTGGACAGACTTCTCTATTCCCGATCCTGCTTTATCTCCTCGTAATCCGCATCTTCCACGTCGAAAGCCTCGAGGTTGAACCGCTGCTTCCGGGACATGGCCTCCCGCTGCCGCTTATTCAGCTGGGCCGTCCGGTAGGCACGGTAATAATAGGCCCCCTTGTGGACCAGATACATAATCAGACGAAAGACCACATAGAGAATAATAATTTTTATGATAAATTGCATTGTTTTTATTCACATTCCTGTCTGTGCCGTACAGTATTACCCTGCCCGCAACTTCAGCAGGAAGTAAAAATTCCGTCAGAAAAAAACACTATTAAACTTAATCTAATATTCTAAATGCTTTTAAAATCAATGTCAAATATAATTTAAGCCGAATCGCCTTTAGTCGTGTCTCCGGCACCCGTTTTTGCCTCCCGGCCCCGGGCGCGCCT
>JAFGTO010000044.1 GCA_016934095.1 Candidatus Glassiibacteriota bacterium | reverse complement strand
CGGGGCGACCAGCATGTCGCAGGTCGAGGTGCCGATGACCTTGGTCAGCATGTACGGGCCGATCCCCGCCCCCACCGCCCCCATGTGGGCATCGAAAGCCCCCGCGCCCACAGGGATGCCCTCAGGCAGGCCGAGCCTGCCGGCCCACTCCGCACACAAGGGACCGGCAATGGTGTCCGCCGTGCAGGTCTCACGGTAAAGCCGCTCGCGCATGCCTGAGAGCAGGGGGTCGATTCCCGAGAGGAAATCCCCGGCCGGCAGGCCGTCGAAAGACTCGTGCCACATCGCCTTGTGGCCCGCGGCGCAGCGGCTCCGCTTGACGCTCAGCGGGTCGGTGCTGCCGGTGAGCAGGGCGGGGACCCAGTCGCAGTGCTCCATCCAGCTGAAAGCCGCTTCCCTCACCCTGCTGTCCACCCTCAGCACGTGGAGCATCTTGGCCCAGAACCACTCGGAAGAGTACACCCCGCCTTCATACATGGTGAAATCAGTCCCGCCCCAGGTCCTGGCCGCCTGGTTGATCTCGGCGGCTTCCTCCACGGCGGTATGGTCTTTCCAGAGGATGAACTGGGCGTTGGGGTTGTCCCTGAATCCATCCAACAGGCCCAGGGGCACGCCTCTTTTGTCTACCGGCCCCGGGGTGGAGCCGGTGGTGTCCACGGAAATGCCGATGATTTTCCCGGCGGTGCCCCGGGGGGCTTTCTGCAGGGATTCCCCGACCGCTGTTTCCAGGGCCTCGAGGTGGTCCAGGGGATGCTGGCGGAACCGGTTCTCTGCAGGGTCGCAGTAAAGCCCCTGCTGCCAGCGGGTGAAATTACAGACCGCGGAAGCGACCTCTTCCCCGTCCGCGGCAGCCGCAATCAGCGCGCGAACCGAGTCCGTGCCGAAATCGACCCCCAACACGCAGGTTTTCTGCATAGTCATTCCTCTGCTGGTATTTATACTGGACACGACAGCCGGGTTTTCGTGCCACCCCGGGGAAAAGGTTCGGCCTGAATTACAGCGGAACCGCGGCCGGGTCAAAGGCGAGCTCTTCCCCGGTGCCGGCCCTGCGGTCCGCGTAAATGCACGTCGGGCAGTTGTCGATTATTTATCTTCGCCCGCTGTCCCTGAGCGGCAAGCCGCGGGGAAAGCGCTCGGGCGGTCAATTCAGATATTCCACTCAGAGTCGCTGAGCGACACGTAGGTCCTGCTGCCTTTCGTGCGGTATTCTATTTTACCCTCGCGCGCCAGCCAGCCCAAGGCCTGATAAACCAGTACTTGCTTCTCGTTGAGGGTCTTGGGAAGCTGGGAGATATTAACCTCTCCACCGCCTTTCAATGCCTGCCAGATTTTCCCTGCCACAGCACCGATTTGCGCTTTCACGGTCATCTCCTGTAGAAATAGAATTGTGGGTAAAATGACATACCCGGTTGACCGGGTCTCTGCGGCGGCTCTGGAACCACGGTCCCCGGGCGCCGCAAGTCCTTAAGAATTAAAATCTTTTTTTCTTTACCATAACCAGTCCCCCTTTGCTGGATTTCACAGCCGACCACATGGCCTCCCCCCCTGTGCGGCCCGGGAAGATATTTTCCCGGGAGCCCGCTGCCTTCAGAGCCACGATTTTCTCTTGAAATAAAGGAGCATTGCCAGGCCGACCGCCAACATCACGGCAAGGATGGATGGATAACCCATGGCCCAGTGCAGTTCGGGCATGTTCTCGAAATTCATCCCGTAGATCCCGGCGATAAAGGTCAGCGGGATGAATATGGTGGCGATGATGGTCAGCACTTTCATCACCGAGTTCATCCTGTTGCTGATACTCGAGAGGTACATGTCGAGCATGCCCGACAAGATGTCGCGGAAGGTCTCGATGGTGTCTATCACCTGGATCGTGTGGTCGTAGGCATCCCTGAGAAAGGGGATGGTCTTCTCGTCCACCAGCTCGTATTCCTCGCGCTGCAGGCCGCCGACGACCTCTCTCAGCGGCCAGATAGACTTGCGCATGAAAAGCATCTCCTTTTTCATCCTGTAGATCTGCTGAAGGGTCTGCTCGGCAGGGTCGTTGATCAGCTCCGTTTCCAGGTCTTCCAGACGGTCTCCGAGCTTTTCCAGGACCACGAAGTAGTTGTCCACCACCGCATCGATCAGCGCATAGGCCAGGTAGTCCGAACCCATCCTGCGCAGGCGGCCCTTGCCTTTCCTGATCCTCTCGATGACCGGATCGAACAGGTCCGTCTTGTTCTCCTGGAAAGAGATCACGATATTTTTACCCAGCACCAGAGACACCTGGCCGGCCTTCACCTCGTCGCTTTCCCTGTCGTAATGGAGCGCCTTGAGCACTATGAACAGGTAGCCTTCATAGTCTTCCAGCTTGGGCCGCTGGTCCGTATTGACTATATCCTCCATCACCAGCGGGTTGAACCCGAAGTGCCCACCCAGTTTTTCGATAATCTCCAGGTCGTGGACTCCATTCAGACTGATCCAGCTGGTAGTGTCTCTATCCTTGCAGAAAAAGCTCTCCTCCACCTCTTCCAGCTCCTTTTCCTCCAGCCTCCCCTCATCGTAATCGAAAAGCGTAATCTCCACCTCGTATTTTTTCTTCTCCCCTACCAGCACCAGGCTGCCGGGCGAAAGTCCCCTTTTCTTGGAGACCTTTTTGAAGAACTTGGAAACCATTGTGCCTCCCGTATGAGTTTATGCCTCTATCTTACGGAGGCTTCCGCCGAGGACTTCTTTCTTCCCGCCGCAGCGACAGGTACCGCTCACTCGTTGACCACTCTTACCGGGAAAGGATCGGTCACACTGCCGGTATAGACCGAGATGTGCGGGAACGGGATCTCGATCCCGCTCTTATCGAAAGCCGCCTTTATCTCCTCCTTGATACTGTTCATCAGCAGCAGGAAATTCTCCTTCTTGACCCATACGCCGAGCAGCAGGTCTATCGAGGAGCTGCCGTATCCCTTGTAGATAAACAACGGCGCCGGCTCTTCCAGGCACAGCGGGTTGCGGTCGGCCACCTCGAGCAGCACCTTGCGGACTTTAGAGATGTCTTCCTTGTAGGCCACGCCCACCTCCACATCTATGCGGCGGATCGGGAAGTGGGTATAATTCGTCACCTGGGACTTGATCACCTCCTCATTGGGGATCCGCACCAGCGCATTCTGAAAGGTGCGCAGCTTTACCGAGATCAGCTCGATGTCGTTCACTATCCCTGTAGTGCCGCCCACCTCGATCACGTCGCCGACCTGGAACGGCTGGTCGACCAGCAGGAACAGCCCGCTGATTATGTTCGAAGCGGAGGTTTGCGAGGCGAAACCCACTGCCACTGTCAGTATCCCGGCCGCCCCGAGCAGGACACTCAGGTTGAACCCGAGCTCCCGCAGCGATGTGATGATTATCAGGGTCAGCAGCAGGTAAAAGCTTATCTTGCGGACCGTGACCGCCTGCTGGGAGCCGATACGCCTCTTCGAGATTTTTTCGAGGCTGGAGGCGATAAGCTTGGCGATTACTATTCCCACCGCCAGGATAACTGCTGCCCTCAGCAGTGAAGCCGCCCGCTCGGGAGTGATGTAATCGGACAGCCAGGAGAAAGCCTGAGTCATTTTTAAACCCTCCTTTTAAGGGCCGTTGAAAAAAGAACTCAACGACCCGAAGTGAAATATACTTCTTGGCTGGCTTCTCAAGGGCAAGGCAAGCAGTTCCGCGTGCATTCTGTCGTTAATTTAGTTATGTCAAGCAGCGACCTTAGAGAAATAATTACGCTCAAAGCCGCCCGGAATTGCCCTTGACAGCCATATTCCCTGAAATTTGTATTTTTCAACTCGCTTCAGTATTGTCCGGTTAAGCGCGACAATAATCCCGGCAAACAGAGGAATACCTGGGGAATGAGCCAAAATATCGTCTTTCGGGATTTGAAATTTCCCTCAAACCGTAACGTAATATTTACCCTTTCGCTGCTTGGCGGACAGATCGGAGCCTTATTTTCGCCAATGTCTTACCTGGTAAAGGTTTTTGAAAAAAGGAAAGGGGGTCCGGGGGAAAGGG
>JAFGTO010000347.1 GCA_016934095.1 Candidatus Glassiibacteriota bacterium | reverse complement strand
GGGCCATGTTGACATGGTCGTTGGGACTGACCAGCTCGTAGCGGCCGCGCACTCCGCCGAGCTTCTCCCCGGCCAGGTTGGCGATCACCTCGTTGACATTCATGTTGAAACTGGTGCCTGCCCCGGCCTGGTAGATGTCCACCACGAACTGATCGTCATGCCGCCCGGCGGTCACCTCATCGGCGCTCTCGCAGACAGCAGCGGACACCGCGGGGTCGAGCAGGCCCAGCTCGGCGTTGACCAGGGCCGCGGCTTTCTTGATCGTGGCCATGGCCCAGACCATCTCCACCGGCAGGGTCCTGCCGCAGACCGGGAAATTCTCGACAGCCCGCTGGGTCTGGCCACCCCAGTAAGCCCCGGCCGGTACTTTTACCTCGCCCAGCGAGTCTTTTTCCAGGCGGTATTCCATCTTCGCAACCTCTCAGGCCGATCCCCTGGTGTAAGGCAGCAGGCCGCCGGCCTTGATGACCTCGCGCTCGTATTCGGTAAGCTGGCAGATACCCTTGAAGCTGAATCCTTTGGTTTTGTCTGCCACTGTCAGGGCCCCATCCGCCGAGTCTACCGCTTTCAGCACGCCTTCGATCACCAGCTCGTCTTCCTGGCTCACCTTGTCATAGTCGGCCTCATCGGCGAAGACTACCGGCAGGATGCCGAAATTGATCAGGTTGCTGCGGTGGATGCGGGCGAAGCTCTTGGCGATCACGGCGCGCAGGCCCAGGTACATCGGCGCCAGGGCCGCGTGCTCGCGGCTCGAACCCTGGCCGTAGTTGTTGCCGCCGATGATGACCCCGCCGCCGGTCTGTTTCGACCTGCTGCTGAAAGTCTCATCCAGGTTCGAGAAGACAAACTCGCTGATCCTGGGGATGTTGGAGCGCAGGGGCAGGATCTTCGGCCCGGCGGGCAGGATGTCGTCGGTGGTGATATTGTCGCCGGTCTTGAGCAGCACTTTCCCGGCGACCGTATCGCCTAGGGGCTTGTTGATCGGGCAGGGCTGGATGTTGGGCCCGCGCACCACCACGACCTCCTCCGACTCCGGGGGCGGAGCGATGATCAGACCGTCGTCGATGCGGAAACTCTTGGGCAGGGAAACCTTAGGCGGTTTGCCGTGTCCGGAGACATCCGGCAGCTCGCCGTCCAGGGCACCCAGGGCGCAGACCTCGGGGCTGGCCAGGATGACGCCTGCATCCTTGCTGCCGCAGCGGCCCTTGAAATTGCGGTTGAACGAGCGCAGGCTGAGGCTGCCCGAGGAGGGTACCTGGCCCATGCCGATACATGGCCCGCAGGCGGACTCCAGGATGCGCGCCCCGCTTTCGATCAGGGTCTTGAGGCCGCCGCTGGCAGCGATCATCTCGAATACCTGGCGGCTGCCGGGGGTCGCTGTCATGCTCACCTCGGGATGCACCTTTTTCCCCTTGATTATCCCGGCCACGGCCATCAGGTCGTGGTACGAGCTGTTGGTGCAGCTTCCCACGCAGACCTGGTTGATCCTGGTGCCGGCCACTTCGGAGAGGGGGACCACTGCATCCGGGCTATGGGGCATGGCTACCAGGGGTTCGAGGGACGAGAGGTCAATGGTCAGCTCCTCGTCATAAGTGGCATCCGGGTCGGGAAGGACCTCGCGCCAGGCCTCTTTGCGGTCCTGGGCCGCCAGGTACTCCCTGGTGCGCTGGTCGCTGGGGAAGATACTGGTGGTGGCGCCCAGCTCGGCCCCCATGTTGGTGATGGTGGCCCGCTGGGTGGTATCCAGGCACGCCACCCCGGGGCCGTGGTAAGCGATGATCTTGCCCACTCCGCCCTTGACTGTCAGTCGGCGCAGCATCTCCAGGATGATGTCCTTGGCCGTGGCCCAGCCGGTAAGCTCGCCCTCCAGGCGCACGCCGACCACTTTCGGGCACTTGAGGTGGAACGGTCCTCCGGCCATGGCCACCGCCACGTCGAGTCCGCCCACCCCGATAGCGATCATGCCGGCCCCGCCGCAGGTAGGGGTATGGCTGTCCGAGCCGAGCAGGACCTGGCCGGGAGCACTGAAACGCTCCAGGTGTACCTGGTGGCAGATCCCGTTGCCCGGCCGGCTGAAATAGGCGCCGACCTTGCGGGCCACGGTCTGGAGATACCGGTGGTCATCGGCGCTTTCGAACCCGGTCTGCAGCATGTTGTGGTCCACGTAGCTGACACTGAGCCTGGTCTTGACCCTGGGGATGCCCATGGCCTCGAACTGGAGATAAGCCATGGTGCCGGTGGCGTCCTGGGTAAGTGTCTGGTCGACACTGATACTGATCTCCGAGCCGGGGGTGAGGGTGCCTTCGACCAGGTGTTCCGAGAGGATTTTTTGCACGACATTCATGCCCATGGTGGCCCTCCGGGATGAGGGTTAGGTTCTGCGGCCTGGACAGCCGGCTGCAGTGCAGGGAGATTTTATGATATTCCGCTGAAAGGACGGGGATCACAATATAAGCAGCCTGAAAGGAAAAAGCAAACGGCAGGTTGTACGGCGGGATTCGGCGCAGTTTCTCCGGAGGTTTCCGGGGAGGATGCCGCGGGAGCGGCAGGCCGTTTCTTTTTGAAAACAGGAAATGTATTCCGGGTTTGCGGTATGGTTTTTGCTCAATCAGTAAGCAAAAAAGTCCTACCTGGAAACATGGAGAGTATTTTTGTCGAAGCTGCTCAGGCTGGTTGGGAGTATCAGAATCCCTCACCTTTTGGGTTCTGCGCTGGTTGTCCTGGTGTTGTTGGCTTCATGCTACAGCCAGGGGGCAGCCCAGGCACCGGTGCCGGCGGCTCCGGGTGCGGGGACAATTTTTCCCAGCGTGAATATCGGGGTGGGCAGGTCCGCCGAGCCGGAAGACCTGGTTATCACCCTGCAGCTGCTCTTCCTGATGACCCTGCTGGCCCTGGCGCCCTCGATCCTGATCATGATGACCTGTTTTACCCGGATCGTGGTAGTCTTCCATTTCCTGCGCCAGGCCCTCGGCACCCAGGGGATGCCCGCCAACCAGCTTCTGGTCGGCCTGGCCCTGTTCCTGACCCTGTATATCATGAGCCCGGTCTGGACCGAGATCAACGACCTGGCGCTGCAGCCCTACCTGAGGCACGAGATAACCCAGGCCGAGGCGTTCGACCGCGGGATCAAGCCTATCCGGGGGTTTATGCTTAACCAGGTGCGGGAAAAAGACCTCTCGCTTTTCGTTTTCATGAGCAAGATGGACAAGCCGGCCACAGTGGAGGAGATACCTACCCTGGTGATCATCCCGGCGTTCATTATCAGCGAGCTCAGGCTGGCGTTTACCATAGGCTTCCTGTTGTACCTGCCTTTTATTATGATCGACATGATCGTTTCCAGCGTGCTGCTGTCGATGGGCATGCTGATGCTGCCGCCGATCATCATTTCGCTGCCTTTCAAGGTGCTGCTGTTCGTGATGGTCGACGGCTGGTACCTGCTGGTCAGCTCCTTGATGCGCACGTTCAACTGACAGGCCGGGGGAGGGATCTTTGAGCCAGCAATTCGTCATCCATCTCGGGCGCGAGGTGTTTTTCACGGCGATCATCATCGCCGCGCCCATGCTGGTTGCGGGCCTGATCGTGGGGGTGACCATCAGCGTCATCCAGACCGCCACCTCGATCCAGGAACAGACCCTGACTTTCATCCCGAAAATCCTGGCGGTCGTGGTCTCGCTGATCCTGTTTTTCCCGTGGATGATGAACACTATTCTGGCTTTCACCACGGAGCTGATTTCCAACATCCCGAACTACATCCATTAGAGGGGCGTTGAAAAAATACCTCAACGCCCCGTGGTGAAATTTATTGCTTCATGGGCCGTCAAGGGCAAGGCGAGCCGTTTCCAGTTTATTTGCACGAATTCTTATATGTAATGCAAATATGGTTTTCTTTACGGATGCCGTTGTCCCGGGAGCGGAAACGGCCCTTTAGAAGCCTTAATACCCTGAAATCTTAATATTACGGCGTGCTTTTAGCCGGCGGGATGGTGGAGGTTTTTGCCGCCGGAAAATTTATCCGCCCTGAGATGTCTTTGCACGGAGCTTCAGCTTCCCGGCCCGCGGGCAACTGCGACCGGAAGCCAGAAGCCTCGGCAAGCATTTCCCGGGGTCAACCGGCATCTCTTGCCGAGTCTACTGTAATCCAGGGGCCGAAATGCTGCCTGTCGCCGATATAGCGCTCCGCCAGGTCGAGCTCTACGCGATCATTTTTTTCCGTATCGCCGGCATCGTGATGATGATGCCGTTTTTCGGCTCGGATAACGTGCCCCGGCTGGTCAAGATCGGCCTCTCGCTGGTGATCACGATCGTGCTGGTGCCCACTATCGATATCGGCAGGTTAGTGCTGCCGGACAACCTGGTGGAATACGTGGTGATGGTGGCCAAGGAATTGCTGGTGGGGATGATGCTCGGCTGGATCTCGATGCTGATTTTCAACGGGATCCAGTTCGCAGGGGGGCTGCTGGGTTTCCAGATGGGGCTGCGCATCGGTAATATCATCGACCCGATGAGCGAGGAGCAGGTCAGCGTGATCGGCTCGATGCAGAACCTTCTGGCGGTCCTGATCTACCTCAGCATGAACTGGGACCACTTCCTCTTCAAGGCAATCGGGGCGAGCTTCTATGTGATCCCGGTGGCCGGAGTGGTGCTGGAGGGCCAAATGGCCACGGAGCTTGCAAGGATGAGCGCGGAGGTTTTTGTCATCGCCCTGAAAATGGGCGCGCCCGTGCTGGCCGCCCTGTTCCTGGCGGATGTGGCCCTGGGTTTTATTGCCCGGACAGCTCCCCAGATCAATATTTTCATCATCGGGTTCCCGGTCAAGGTGGGCGTGGGAATCCTGCTGCTGGGTATCAGCCTGCCGTTTTTTTCTTACGTGTTCGCTAAGCTGGTCCATGATATGGAAAACAATATCATGATCGCACTGAGACTACTCTGACAAGGGATAGGCCCCCATGGCTGACGAGGAGTCTTTTCAAGAGAAAACTGAAGAACCCACACAAAAACGCCTGGATGATGCACGGCAGGAGGGCAATGTCCCCAGGTCTGTCGAGCTGGGCAGCGCCACGATACTGCTCACCGGGGTGGTTGCGCTGTATTTCCTGGGTTCCTCGATGTGGCGCCAGATGAGCGAGGTGGGCTATTATATTTTCAACAACGCGGTAACTATCGATATCGGTACGCATAACCTGCAGAGATATACCGAGATAGCCGCGTTTTTCCTGCTCAGGGTAATCGCCCCGTTCTGCGGGCTTCTGATGCTCGTGGGGATCCTGACCGCGGTCGGCCAGTCAGGAGCGAACTTCACTTTTAAGCCCCTGGCTCCGAAAGCCAAGAAAATGAACCCGCTCAAGGGCCTGAAAAGGATTTTCGCCTCCAGCAGGGCCCTGGTCGAGCTGGTGAAAAGCGTTCTCAAGGTCCTGGCCGTGGCCCTGCTGGCCACCTGGACTATCAAGGACATGTTCGCCGACTACATCCTGCTGCTGGACCAGGAAGTGGGACAGTTCTTCAGCTACCTGATGCACCAGATTTTCAAGCTCAGCCTCCGTATAGCGCTGCTGCTGCTGGCTATCGCCATCCTCGACACCCTGTGGCAGCGCTACAAGCATACCAAGGACCTGCGGATGAACCGCCAGGAAGTCAAGGATGAGCGCAAGCAGCAGGAGGGAGACCCGCAGATCAAGAGCCGGATCCGCAGCATACAGATGGAAGTGGCACGCAAGAGGATGATGCAGCAGGTGGCCGAGGCGGACGTGGTGGTGACCAACCCGACAGCCCTGGCCGTGGCGCTGAAATACGATCCGGAGAATATGCTCGCCCCGGTGGTGTTGGCCAAGGGTGCCCGCCTGGTGGCGGAGAAGATCAAGGAGATCGCCCTGGCTAACGACATCCCCATCGTGGAAAATAAACCTTTGGCCCGGATTTTGTATAAGACTGTCGAGATAGGCATGGAAATACCCGCCGAGCTCTACAAGGCGGTGGCCGAGGTGCTGGCTTATGTCTACCGCCTGAAGAAAAAAATGATGCCGGTCTGATATCACCCTCCGGACGGCAAGGCCGGTCCGGGGCCGGCTTTGACTTTTCGGCGGCGAGGATTTAGTATTAACGCATGAGGTACAGGTTATGCCCGAGAAAGAAGGGGCTCTCTTAAGATTCAGCAAGTACAGCGACGTATTGCTGGCCCTGGGGCTGGTAGCGATCCTGGTGGTGATGATCATCCCCATCCCGCCGATCCTGATGGACTTGATGCTCACCCTGGATATCTCGCTGGCCCTGACTATCCTGGTGGTGGTGCTTTACACCACCGAGCCCCTCCAGCTTTCGGTCTTTCCCGGGCTGCTGCTGCTGGTCACGCTGTTCAGGCTGTCGCTCAACGTGGCCTCGACCCGCCTGATCCTCAGC
>JAFGTO010000346.1 GCA_016934095.1 Candidatus Glassiibacteriota bacterium | reverse complement strand
GGCATTCCCGCAGGCAGGTCGCCAGGGGCCACGGGATTGGCGGCCGCCAGGTTCTTGTCCGAGATGAACGGAGTAACCTGCTCCACCGGGCTTTCCTCCGCATTTTCCGGGGTCTCGACAAAGACGAAGGTCATCTCTTCCGGCGGCTTGCTCTGCTGGGCCAGCGCTTTCTGCATGTCCGCCACGAACATCTCGAACGGAAGCAGCAGAAACAGCAGGTGCAGCAGGATCGATATAATGACCATCCTCTTCAGGCTGACTTCATCCGACACGACTACCCCCTGGAGCTGACCCGGCCCAATGACTCCCGGCTGTCGCCGGCAGGATTGCAGCCCGGCACCGGGAGTGGATTGCAGATATTCGGCAGCTTTATCCCCCGTGCTGCCGCCCCCGCACTTTTTCAAGGCTGTGAAACACTATTGATGACCGCCGTCCGGCCTGGAAGACAGCCCCGTTCCCCCCGGCAGGGCGGCTGGATCAGATAAGTCCAAAAATAACAAGTAATTGCTTTTTTTGTCAAGCCTGGACCGGCTGCCGGGGCGGTCCGGGGGAACGTACCGGCGGGTAAAAAGACTTGACTTACACCCGGAGGGAGACAATCATTCCGGAAAAAAGGTCAGGGAAATTCCCGGGCCCGGCGTCGGAGCTCCCGCACGACAGGGCCGGGTCCTGATTTATTACCCGGAAAGCGGCTCGATGTGCCCGATACTTCTTTTTCAGCGGCCGCCGGGGTGGGCCGCCTGTCGAGCCGGGCAACATTAATTGGTGGGGACACCAGGTGAATGATTTTGCAGAGGAAGTCAGCAGAGGGGGACGGTTCGAGTTCGGCCGGAACTGGAGAGCTTTCCTGGCAACCGTGGATGAAGAGCGGATAGCCGAAGCCGGGTTGTCGCTCAGGAAAATGCTGGGAGTCGGGGACCTCGAGGGCAGGTCGTTCCTGGATGTCGGTTCCGGCAGCGGCCTGTTCTCGCTGGCCGCCCGGCGGCTGGGAGCCAGGGTGCATTCTTTCGACTATGACCCGCAGTCGGTAGCCTGCGCCCGCGAGCTCAAGTCAAAATATCTCCCCGGAGACCAAAGCTGGACTGTGGAACAGGGCTCGGCCCTGGATGAAAAATACCTGGAATCGCTGGGGGAATACGACATCACCTATTCCTGGGGCGTGCTGCACCATACCGGGGACATGTGGAAAGCACTGGGGAATGTTTGCCGGACAGTTAAAAAAGACGGGAAGCTCTTTATCGCGATCTACAATGACAAAGGTATGAGGTCCAGGCTCTGGCGTCGTATCAAACAGGCTTACTGCAGCGGCACGGCGGGCAGGCTGGCGGTTTGCGGTATCTTCCTGCCATATTTTTTCCTGAGGACTTGCCTTGCCTGCCTGGCCGCCGGCAGGAATGTTTTTGCGGACTACGGCAGGGAAAGGGGGATGTCGGTTTTCCACGACTGGTCCGACTGGCTCGGCGGGTATCCCTACGAGTATGCCAATGCGGAAGAAATAGTTAACTTTATCGAGCAGAGAGGTTATACTTTAACACGGATAAAAACCACTGAATACCTGGGAAACAACCAGTTTGTCTTTACCAGAAAGGTAGGGAAATAATTTGGCCCCTCAGCTTTTTCTGCTGGATGGTTACGCCCTGCTCTACCGGGCGCACTTCGCTTTTATCAACAACCCGCTGACCAACTCCCGCGGCGAGGTTACCAGCGCGGTGTTCGGGCTTACCCTGTCGCTGAAGCGGCTGCTCGACGAGTGCAGGCCGGCTTACCTGGCAATGGTCATGGACTCCAAGACCCCTACTTTCCGCCACCGGCTTTACCCGGAGTACAAGGCCACCCGGGAAAAGATGCCCGAGGAAATGAGGTCCCAGATCCCCTGGGCCAGGAGACTGCTGGAAGAGGGGTTTCACATACCCATTTTCGAGATGGAGGGATTCGAGGCGGATGACGTGATCGGCACCATGGCCCGCCTGGCCGAAGCTCAAGGGCTGGAAGCGGTGATTGTCTCAGGGGACAAGGATTTCTACCAGTTGATCGGCGAAGCGGTAAAGCTCTACACTCCGCGCGGCCGGGGCGAGGAAGCGGAATGGGTCGGACTGGGCAACGCCGCCGACCGGCTGGGGGTGCCGCCGGAAAAAGTGATCGACCTGCTGAGCCTGATGGGCGACTCGGCCGACAACGTGCCGGGAGTGCGGGGAATAGGCAAGGTGACCGCCCGGAAACTGCTGGCAGACTACAGCAGTCTGGATGAGATCTACGACCACCTGGAGGAGGTAGCTCCATCGGGAGTACGCGGCAAGCTCGAACAGGGCCGCAGCGAGGCCTACCTTTCGCGCGACCTGGTGACTATCCGCACCGACCTGCCGATCACTCTGGACCTGGACAGACTGCGCCTCGAAGAGCCGGATACCAAGGCACTCGGGGAGATTTTCGACCGGCTCGAGTTCCGCAGCCTGAAAGAGCGCTTCGGCCTGGAAGCGGCGAAAGCCGCCGGATCCGTGGCCAAGGACTACCGCCTGGTGGGCAGTCTCGCTGAGCTGGAAAAGGTGGCCGGGGAGCTCCGCAGCGCGGGCAGGTTCGCAGTGGACGTGGAGACCACCGGCCTGGACCCGGTCTCGGCGCGGCTGGTGGGCATCTCGCTGGCCTGCAGGCCGCACCGGGCTTATTACCTGCCGGTCGGCCACGCCGGAGCGGACAACCTGCCGCTCGACGGGGTCAGAAAGCTGCTGGGACCCCTGCTCGAAGACATGTTTATCGGCTGCGTGGGCCAGAATATCAAGTACGACCTGATCGTGCTCGAGCGCCACGGCTTCCGGGTGCGCAACATCGTGGATGACCCGATGCTGGCCTCGTACATGTTGGATCCCGGCCTGCGCTCCCACGGCCTGGATGCCCTGGCCGAGAGCATCCTCGAGTACAGGAAGATCTCCTACGATGAGGTGGCCGGCAAAGGCAGGCAGCAGGTGAGCTTCGACATGGTGCCGGTGGATAAAGCTGTCGCCTACTCCTGCGAGGATGCCGACGTGGCCCTGCTGCTTGCCGACAAGCTGGGCGCCAGACTGGGGAAAGAGCCCGAGCTGGACCATCTCTACCGCCAGGTCGAGCTGCCCCTGGTCCCGGTGCTGGCCAGGATGGAAATGACGGGTGTCGCCCTGGATCTCCCGTACCTGCAGGAGCTCGGTAAAGAGATGGAGGAGAAGCTCGGCCGGCTGGAAGCGCGGGCCTATGAGCTGGCCGGGCACGAGTTCAATGTCAACAGCACCCAGCAGCTCGCCCAGGTCCTTTTCGAGGAGCTGGGTATCAAGCACAGGAAAAAGACCAAGACCGGTTATTCCACTGACAGCACGGTGCTGGCCGAGCTTTCGCTGGAGCACGAGCTGCCGGAGGTGATCCTGGCACTGCGCGAGGTGGCCAAGCTCAAGAGCACCTACGTGGATGCCCTGCCGCGCCAGGTGAACCGGGACACCGGCCGGGTCCACACCTCGTTCAATCAGGTAGTGGCCGCCACCGGCAGGCTCTCCAGCAGCAACCCGAACTTGCAGAACATCCCCATCCGGACCGAGGAGGGCCGCAGGATCCGCCGGGGCTTTATCCCAGGCTCTCGGGACAACGTGCTTGTCTGCGCAGATTACAGCCAGATCGAGCTGCGCATCCTGGCCCACCTGAGCGGCGACAAGGCCATGATCGAGGCTTTCAGCGCCGGGGTGGACATCCATCTCCAGACCGCCTCGCGCCTGTTCGGCCTGGAACCGGAGCAGGTCGGCCCGGAGCACCGCTCCCGGGCCAAGACTATCAATTTCGGGGTGCTCTACGGCATGGGCGCCCACCGCCTGTCCAACGAGCTGAAAATCCCCTTCGCCGAGGCCAGGAAGTTTATCGAGGACTATTTCGACCGCTTCCCCAGGATCCGCGAGTATATCGAAACCGTAACCGCCCAGGCCCGCGAGCGCGGCTGGGTATCGACCATCCTCGGGCGGCGGCGCAACCTGCCGCAG